>JAFYGD010000235.1 GCA_017543415.1 Eubacterium sp.
ACACCCATATGGGTGTCTTTTTTTGGTATTAATAGGCTCGAACCTGTGAGGGATACGGAGAACTCGGCGTTTTACCGCCGAGGCTCGACAGAAAAACAGTCCTGCGGACTGTTTTGAAGTATCCCTGATACCCTGCGCCCTTTCCGCTGCACGCATAGTATAAGTGGGGCATTTGCTCGAACCTGTTGAAGAATAATTCCTAATTCCGAATTCCGAACCCCGAATTAAAAAAGACGGGCATTGCCCGTCTTTTTGTTATGTATTAAAGATAACTCAGCGGATTTACGCGCGTTCCGTTTACACGCACCTCAAAGTGACAGTGAGGACCGGTTGAATTACCCGTTGAGCCGCTTGAGGCAATCTGCTGACCCCTTGAAACATGGTCGCCTACGCCAACAAGCAGGGTTGTATTATGCGCATAAAGCGTTGAAAGACCGTTGCCGTGGTCAACTATAAGATAGTGGCCGTAGCTGTAATTCAGGTTCTTGGCAACGATAACCGTTCCTGCTTCCGCAGCGCAAACCGCTGTTCCGCTTGGGCACGGGAAATCAACGCCGCCGTGGTAACGTCCGCTTGAATAATTGGGATAACCGGCGGAAATTGAGCGGTAAGCCGTAGGATAGCCGAGAGTTCCGCTGTGGGAGCCGTCGCCGTAGGAGCCGCCTATGCTGCCCGTTCCGTCGCCGTGGGAAGCTCTTGCATAGGCTGCCTGAATATCCCTTTCAACCTCTGCTGCTTCTTCCCTGTTGTCGCTGATAGCCTCCTGATACTCGGCGGTTTCGCTTGCGAGCTTGCGCATTAAAGCGTTAGCCTTTGAAACCTCCGCGTCAAGAACGCTTTTTGAAGCCTCAATTTTGGAAATGTTTTCCTCAAGCTCTTTTTTGTTTTCCTCAAGCTTAACCTTATCCTCGTTAAGCTTATTGATTTTTGATTCAAGAGCAGCCTTTGCCTTTTCAATTTCGCTCATTTTTTCCATTAAGCCGTTGAGGATTGCGCTGTCCTGTTCGGAAACGGAGCGAATCATCTGTGAACGGGTAAGGATTGAGCTTATATCGGTACTCGTCATAAGCACCTCAAGGCTGCTTGCGTGGCCGGAAACGTACATTGCACGCAGGCGCTGACAGTATTCCTCAAAGTTTTTATCAAACTCCTTCTGCATTCTGTCAATTTCAGCCTGGGTTTTTTTGATTTCGTCTTCGGTATTAACAATATCCTCTTCAATCTGCGTAATCTGACGCTGAAGGGCGTCTGCGTCATCCTGAAGAACGTCAATTTCATCCTGCATAAGGCTGATTTTTTTATCAAGCGCAGTAATGGTTTCCTGGGTTTCTTCCTTTTTTTCTGCAAGCTTGTCAATCTCTGCCTGTGCCTTTTCAATCTGAGCTTCGATTTTCTGCTTTTTCTCTTTAAGGTCGCTTATATCGTCTGCATACGCAGAGGCAGCAGAAAATACCGTAAAGCAAAGTGCAAGCAGAACAGCAAAGCTGCGTTTTAAATATTTAGATAGCACTTATCTCACTGCCTTCCTTATTCAAATATCTTCTCATTGTAATCAGCGAGCCGCCGACGCCGCTTACAATACCGATTGCAACGAAGATGCCGAGCATCTGCCATGCGTAATCAATAAAGTTGAGCGGAACAATCTGAATAGCCTTGAACAAATCGCTGAACTGCTGAATTGCAAAATCATACGCAAGCCATACCACCCCGAGCGAAGCAACGCCCGAAATAACGCCGATAAGGCAACCCTCTACAACAAACGGAAGCCTTACGAAGGAGTTTGTTGCGCCTACGGATTTCATAATACTGATTTCAAGACGGCGCGAATAAACCGTAAGCTTGATTGTGTTTGAAATAATGAACAGTGAAATTGCAAACAGCACGGCAATAATTATAATTGCAATAATGCTTATTCCATGGCTGATAGTATCAAGCTTTTTGGCAAGGTCGGTATTCTGGCGGATAGTATAAATGTGGTCAAGCTTTTTAATCTGCTTAACCGTTGTTGAAAACTTTGTAAGGTCGTCAACGGTAATCTTATACGCGTCCGGAAGCGGAATATCAGAGCTTACCTCCGTAAAGAAGCGCGCCTGGGCGTCCTCCATGGTTTTAAGCTGGTCTGCCCACGCCTCCTCCTTTGAAACAAATTCAACAAGCTCAATGTTCGGAATAGCCTTAAGCTTTTCGCCCATTTCGCTAATCTGTTCATCGGTGGTATTATCGTCAATGAAAACCATAATTACGTTTTCATCTTCAATTCTTTCAACAATTGAGTTGATGTTAAGGAACATCATTGAAGCGGAGCCGATAAGCACAAGGCAGCAGAGCAGTACGGCAATTGAGGCAAAGCTCATCATACGGTTTGTCCAAGTGTTTTTTAAGCCCTCTTTAATAAGGTATCTTAAGCTTGATGCTGTCATTACTGCTCACCTCCCTCTTCACTCTCTTCGGCAGGTATGTCAGCTTCCTGCGCAGCGTCCTCAAGTACGTCGTCGGCAACCTCCTCAACCTCGGGCTCTTCCTCTTCGGCAGGCTCGGTGTTGGGAACAACGATGTTTTCAAAAACGTCTGTTACCTGGTCGTTCTGTACGCTTTCTTCAAAGTAGTACATATCGGTAACCTCTTCCTGCTTCTCGGTCTTGAACTGAGCGTAGGTGGGGTCCGGAGTATCGGAAACAACCTGGCCGTTCTGAATAACGATTACCCTTCTCTGGAACGAGCGTACAAGCTCGTGCTCATGGGTAACCATAACTACGGTTGTTCCGCTGTTATTGATTTTTGTAAGAAGGTCAACGATTTCATGGCTCATTTCGGGGTCAACGTTACCGGTAGGCTCGTCCGCAATAATAAGGTCCGGATTGTTAACAAGAGCTCTTGCAAGGGAAACACGCTGCTGCTCGCCGCCCGAAAGCTCGTTGGGCATAGAGCGCGCCTTCTTTGAAAGGCCTACAAGGGTAAGGATGTAGGGAACTCTTTTCCTGATGTCCTTTTCCTTTGCGCCGATAACGCGCATTGCAAACGCAACGTTATCGTAAACCGTCATTTTGGGAATAATTCTGAAATCCTGGAAAACGATACCCATAGTACGTCTGTAATACGGTACCTTCCTTTTTTTCAGGGTTGCGGAGGAATAGCCGTTAACGATAACCTCGCCTTCGGTGGGTTTTTCCTCATGCATTATCAACTTTAAGAAAGTACTTTTACCTGCGCCCGATGAGCCCACAACGAAAACAAATTCGCCGTCGTCAATTTTGATATTGACATTGTCAAGCGCTTTGGTACCGTTACTTTCGTATACCTTTGTAACATCCTTAAATTCAATCACTTCGTTTTACTCCAATCGTAAAATAGTATGCCAAATAAAGGCATTACAGCCTTATCTTATATATAATATATCAAACAAAAAGCATATGCAAGTCTTTTTTGTTGTTTTTTTGTAAATATTGTAACATTTGTGTAAACGAAAGCTCCCCTGTAAAAGGCGAGGTGCGATAACGGTCTTTGCTTTGTAAGTATTGTTTCCCGCAGCCTTAATCTTAACCTTGATTTTATAGGTTTTGCCTTTTTTCATTTTGAACAATCTTTTCGTTATTTGTTGATTTAATTTTATCAAAATTATTATTCAATGTAAAGAAATTATAAAAACTATAAATTGACAAGCGCGTTTTGATTTGATAAAATTCGATTTGGTGATGATTTATGAAAGAATTTCTTAAAAAGACAGGAAAAACAATAGGAATAATTCTTGCCTGCGTTGTGGGCTTTCTTGCAGTTCTTTGCGTTATAACCCTTTGCTGGGGGGCAGCGCAGAGAAATACGGGAACCGTAACCGAACAGCTTCCCGTTGTTGCTGAGGATTTCACCCCGACGGTGCGTTTAGTAGTTATGACCGATACGCATAACGAAAACGAAAACGTTGCGGACGCTATTGACACGGCGTACAGGCTTTTTGACAGCGACAAGGAGTACAAGGGCGTTGACGGCTTTGTATGCCTCGGCGACTTTTCAAGCGTAGGCGGCAAGGACGATTATATCAATTACAACAACACCGTTAAGGAGCACGTAAGAAAAGAAACTCCGTTTATAACCATTCACGGAAACCACGAATTCAAGGATAAAAACTACAAGGAATACTTTAACGAGGTTTTCGGCGCGGAGTGCAACACGGTAACGGAAATCAGCGGCTTTTCCTGCATTGCATTTTCGGGCGAGCGCTCGCTTACAGAGTGGACCTTTACGCCGAAAAGCCTTAAATGGCTTTCGGATTCTATTGAGGACGCGGAGGAAAAATACGACGGCAAACCGATTTTCGTTTTCACTCACCCGCACCCGTGGGGAACGGTTTACGGAAGCACCGTCTGGGGCGACCCGCAGCTTAACGTTGTACTTAACGGCCACACAAGCGTAATTGATTTTTCGGGCCATTCGCATTTCCCGTTAAACGACCCGAGAAGTATTAACCAGTCCTCATACACCACGGTAGGCTGCGGCGCCATGGCCCGCTTTGAGCTTGACAACAACTACATTGTTGGACAGCACCCCGACGGTTACGAGGACGCTGCACAGATTTGCATTGTTGAAGCGGACGACGACGGCAGCGTAAGACTCCGCGGTTATGATTTGCTTTCGGATACATATTTCTGCGACTACTATATTGAAAACGTAAACGATAAAAGCGCTTATCCGTACACCTACAAAAATATGAAGGCTCATGACAAGGCGCCGGTTTTCAGGGCTGAAACCAAGGCAACCGCAAAGACGAACGAAAACGGCGAATGGATACTTTCGTTTGACGAGGCGCAGGCGGCAGAGGGTTACATTGTTCACGAATACAAGGTTGAGATTAAAGATGCAGGCGGCGCAACCGTTTTCAAAAAGAACTTTATTAACGATTACTATATAATTGACGGTGACGACACCGCCGATTTGAACCTCGGCACAGGCACATTGCAGGCGGGTGAAACCTATACGGCAATCGTCCGTGCGGAAAGCGCGTACCACCTTTATTCGGAAACGGTTGACCTCACCTTTACGGCAGAATAAACATTTTAAAAATTCCCGACGGAAGTCGGGATTTTTTTATTGCCAAATACTTTAAAGTATTATATAATTTAAAGTATAGAGTAAAAGAGGCAAGGATATGAAAAAAGACAGAAAACAGTCCTTGGTACTGATTATAGCTTTGTGTTGGGTTGCCTACACCGTTGCTTACATAGGCAGGCTTAACCTCAACGCATATATAGAGCCTATAAGGGACCAGCTCGGCGCAAGTAAAACCGAGCTTGGACTTGTGAGCTCTTTTTTCTTTTTTTCATACGGCGCGGGCCAGCTTGTTCACGGTATACTCTCAAAAAAATACAACACCCGTTTTTCCGTAACCGCCGCGCTTTGCGGAAGCGCCGCCGTCAATCTTGCAATGGCGTTATGCACAAGCCCCTCCGCAATGAAATACATCTGGCTTTTAAACGGCTTTTTCCAGTCAATACTGTGGAGTTCGGTAATCAAAACGCTTGCCGACCGCCTTCCCGACGATATGCTGCCGAAGGCAATTATGGTAATGAGCACTCCGCCCGCAATAGGAACCTTCCTTGTTTACGGAATGTCCGCCCTGCTTTCGGCTGCGGGCGTAAGCTACAAAACCGTTTTTATTATCCCCGCGGTTCTTCTCGGTATTTCGGGCTGCGCATGGTTTGTTTTAATCCGCACCGCAGACAGAACCGAAACCCCGAAGCCCGCCGAAGCTAAAAAGCGTGTTGCTCTTACTCCTGCATTTATATTCGGCGCGGTGCTGCTTTGCTTTGCGGCGATTTCAAACGGCTTTATCAAAGACGGCGTAACAACCTGGACTCCTTCAATCCTCAAGGAGCGTTACGGTATGAAGGAAGCGCTTTCAATTCTTGTTACCGTTATCCTTCCGCTGATTGCGGTAATAGGCGCGTGGTTTTCAACCGCTCTTCATAAAATTCAGAAAAACACTTCCGTACTTAACGGCTCTCTGTATTTTGCGGAAAGTCTGATTTTGCTTTTCGTTCTTTTACAGGCGCGCGCTTCGGTTAAAAGCCCCGTGCTTTTAATTGTACTTTTCAGCATTTCGGCAATGCTGATGAGCGCCGTCAACAACGTAATTACAAGCATTATTCCTTTATATATGCGCGACAGAGCGGCGCCCGGACTCCTTGCAGGCGTGCTCGACACCTTCTGCTACGTAGGAAGCACGCTCAGCACGGGGCTGCTCGGCTATATTTCCGATAAAAGCTCCTGGAACGGCGTTTTCCTTTGCCTTTTCATTTTCGGTGCGGCTGCGTTTTGCGCCTGCGTAATATCAGCCGTAAGCGGTAAAAAACAAATCCGTCCGGATTAAACCGAACAAGGAATTTATTGAACAACAGTCTATTATCATGATATAATACTCGGGGGTGAAAGTATGAAAAAAGAGTATAAATTTCCTATTCCGACTTTTGACATATCAAGCAGCTTTGATTCCGCGTGCGTTACGGTTGTCAGCTCCAACGTGCGCTGTTATACCGACGGCGACAGAGGAAAGAAAAACTGGTACTACCGCGCACCTTTTCTTGTTCGGACTTTAATTGACGCAAACGCGGATATAATCGGGCTTCAGGAGTGTATGCCCGTTCATTATGACTGCATAAGCGGCGCGTTAAAAGGCTACGGAAGCTTTATTTACTACCGTGAGGAAAACGAAATGCCCGAGGGCTGCCCGATATTCTACAACCTTTCAAAGTTTGAGCTTATTAAAAAAGGCTCGTTCTGGCTCAGCGAAACTCCCGATGTCGTTTCTAAAGACTGGGGCGCGGCGTGTTACCGCATTTGCTCCTATGCAATTCTTAAACAGAAAACAGACGGCAAAAAGCTTGCCGTTTTCAATACGCACCTTGACCACGTGAGCGAGGAAGCGCGTATTAAAGGAATTCGCCTTGTGCTTGAAAAGCTGAACGAATTCGGCGGTATGCCCTGTATTATTATGGGCGACCTTAACGATATTGAAAACAGCGAGACCTACAAATCCGCAACTCAGCTTTTTGACGACGCCAAATACAAGACCGCAGACAGCGATTCCGGCGCAACGTATCAAGGCTGGGGCGAATGTCTTGACAGTGAAAACATTGACTATTTCCTTATTTCAAAAACGGGGATTGAGGTTTTGCAGTACCGGGTAATAAGAACAACGTACGACGGCGTTTACCCGAGCGACCATTTCCCCATAAAACTGAAAATCAATCTTAAGTAAGAGGTACTTATATGTCCAAAGGCTATTTTGACGGCAGTATGCCGAGGGAGGTTCTTGAATACTACCTTTCCCGCGCATCCTCCGCACAGTGGATTTATTTAAGCAACACGCTTGATGACGACATCCGCGCAATTACAAACGCGGGCGTTAAATTTCTCGACAGAGCGTCGGGTATATGGAAAGGCGAAATGCCCGAGGAGGAGCATTTTGAAAAATCGCGCCTTGCCGCCGAAAAAATCCACGCCGCCGACCCCGAAATTATTTTACAGGCGTGCATTTTTGAAGCAATATACCGCGCTGACGTTGAAGCGGTTAAAATACCCGCCCGTGTTTTTGAAGCGTTCGGTCTTCCGTTTGAGGACAGACGCTTTGATTATGACGCCTGCCTTTTTGACAGTAAAACGGTAGAGCAGGGCGCGTGGGACGTTATGCCCGATATTACACAGACCGAAACGCAGATGTGGTTTTACTACCGCGGCACAAGATACATTGACTGCGGCTACGAAGCGGTTCATATGGGTCAGATTCACCTTTACACCGGCCATGACAGAGGCTATAAAGCAATCGGCAAAGTAATTGAAATGCTGCGCGAATACGGTAAAAAGAACGCCCGCAGGCACAAGGTTATTTTTGACGCGCATTCCCACAGTCTTGTTGTGAACGGCAAAAGCCTTCTTGATTACAATGCGATGCCCTTAACCCGCTTTCCCGTGCTTGACAGGCTTGGAGAAAAGCTTGTTCTTGTACGCGAGGGCAAATCGGGCGGCGGAATTTCGCCCGAAGGCGTTTACGAAAAAGCGCTTCCTTTTTTATACGAATACGACAACTGGGGCGGCAGAGACTTATGGGCTTACGAAAACCTTTCCTACGAGGAACGCGCGTGGGAACAGTGGTGGGGCGGCGACCAGATTTCCTGGTTTGCGCATCAGCCCGAGGAGGACCGCAACGCCTTTCTTGAATACACGATGAAGTGGACCGCAATCAACAACCCAGACGCGTTTTTTGCCTTCCCCGTAAGGCGTCCGCTCGGCAGCGGCGAGGTTGTAGGCAGCTATCCCTACTATCAGTTCAACAACCGTTCCCCTGCCTGCGAAAACGGATATTCACAGGAGGATAAGCTGAAAGAGCTGCTTGAAGGCGGCTACGAAAAATACCGTAAATTTGCCAACCCGCGCGATATTCTTGACTACGGCGCAAAGGATACCGACGACCCGGAAACGGGCGTTCGCTACCCCGAAAAGGTTGTGCTTTACGGCAGCTTTCAGCCATATGTCGGCGCTGTAAAAAACGATTCCAACAGTGAAATAACAAGGATGTACTATATCGGAAACGGCAGGTATTCATTAAGCTTCGTTATGCCGTATGAGGGCGAATACGATTTTGCCGTTTCGGTCTGGGGAACGCTTTCAGCCTGCGTTTCAACGGCGCACCCCTTCCCGTTTTGCGGAACGGGCAACAAAGGAAAACTGAACATAACCAAAGATAATACGATTGTAAAAATAACATTTACATATATGACAAACGAAATCAAAATTGAAACGGATTAAGCTATGGATTTTAAAGAAGCAAAAAACAAAGCGGAAAAAATTGTTTCAAAAATGACTGCTGAGGAAAAAATGTCCCAGCTGCTTTATAACTCGCCCGCCATTGAGCGCCTCGGCATCAATTCCTACAACTGGTGGAATGAAGCGTGCCACGGCGTTGCAAGGTCCGGCGTTGCAACCGTTTTTCCGCAGTCAATAGGAATGGCTGCAACTTTTAACCCCGAGCTTGCAGGCGAGGTTGCAAAGGCGGTTTCAACAGAGGGCAGAGCCAAGTACAACAAAAGCGTTGCCCGCGGCGACAGGGATATTTACAAGGGGCTGACCTTCTGGGCGCCGAACATAAATATCTTCCGCGACCCCCGCTGGGGACGCGGCCAGGAAACCTGCGGCGAGGACCCGTTTTTAACCTCCGCAATAGCAAGGGCGTACATAACGGGCCTTCAGGGAAACGGTGAATTCTTAAAAGCTGCCGCCTGTGCAAAGCATTTTGCGGTTCATTCCGGACCGGAGGGAAAACGCCACAGCTTTAACGCAAAGGTTAGCAAAAAGGATTTGTTTGAAACCTACCTTCCCGCATTTGAAAAATCGGTTGAAGCGGGCGTTGCCGGCGTTATGGGCGCGTATAACAGAACCAACGGGGAACCCTGCTGCGCAAGCCCTGCTCTTATGAATATTCTCCGCAGGCAATGGGGCTTTGAGGGCTATTTTGTTTCGGACTGCGGCGCAATCCGCGATATTTACGAGGGGCACAAATACGCCCATTCTCTTAAACGAGCTGCCGCCGCCGCGCTGAAAGCGGGCTGCGAGCTCAACTGCGGAGACGCATATCTTTCCTTAAAAAAGGCATATAAGGATAAGCTTATTACAGAAGCAGAAATAACCGCAGCGGCAACACGTCTTTTTACAATCCGCGTTATGCTCGGCGAATTTGAAGAGGTAAGACCTTACAGCGATATTCCCTATTCGGCAGTATCGTGCGAGGAGCATAAAAAGCTGAATCTTAAAGCAGCGGAGGAAACGCTCGTTCTTCTTGAAAATAAAGATTCCTTCCTTCCGCTTGATAAAAACTGCAAGTTAAAAATTGCGGTTGTCGGTCCTAACGCGATGAGCCGTCTTGCTCTTGAGGGCAATTACAACGGCCACGCGGACGAATACGTTACCGTTGCGGACGGAATCCGAAGGGTATTTAAAAACGCCCGTATTTCCGTTGCGGACGGAGCCGGCATCAGAGGCATAAACTCCTCCCGCTGGAACGATTTCGGCGAGCTTTTAAGCGAGGGCGTTGCGGCAGCCGAGGAAGCCGACGTTACGGTTTTATGCCTCGGACTTGACAGGGGCATTGAAGGCGAGGACCTCGGTTTCGGCAACGAATTTACCGACTGCGGCGACAGAAGAACCACCGCCCTCCCCTTTAATCAGCAGCAGCTTGCAGAGGCGGTGTGCGACGTTTGCAAAAACGTTATAGCCGTTGTGCTGTGCGGAAGCTGCGCGGACCTCGGCGATAAGGTAAGGCAGCACGCAAAGGCTGTAATTCACGGCTGGTACCCCGGTGCGCTCGGAGGTCTTGCTGTTGCAAGAGCAATTGCGGGCGAATTCTCCCCGAGCGGCAAGCTGCCGATAACCTTTTACCGCGCGGATACAGAACTTCCCGATATAGAAAACTATTCAATGAAAAATCGCACTTACCGTTTTTCAGAGAAGGAGCCGCTTTATCCCTTCGGTTACGGGCTCAGCTACACAAGCTTTGAATTCGGCAGCCCGAAGGTTACCGAATTAAATGAAAACGAAATAAAATGTACGGTTGAAATTACCAACAGCGGTGATTATGACGGCGCAGTTAAGGTTCAGTGCTACGCGCATTATA
>JAFYGD010000236.1 GCA_017543415.1 Eubacterium sp.
ATACGCGTTCTGTGGCTGATAAGAATATTGGTAACCATCATAAACAGCGCTGCGGGAACGCCCTTGCCCGAAACATCGCCTATTACAAAAGCAAGGCGGTCTTCATCTATAAGGAAGAAATTATAGAAATCTCCGCCGACCTCCTTTGCGGGAGTCATTGAAGCATAAATATCAAATGCGTCAATTTCGGGGAACGCGGGAAAATCGTTTGGAATTGAGTTTTCCTGAATAGTACGGGCAACGGACAGCTCGGCGCCTATTCTTTCCTTTTCCGCAGTAATTGCGGTCAGGTTGTCAATATAGTTTAGCATATCCGTTTCCATTGTATCAACGGAATGGGCAAGTCCGGCAATTTCGGTAATTTTGCTGATGTCGCCGAGCGCTTTGCCCTTTGTATTTTCATTCGCAAAGCGCACAGCCTCGTCGGAAATCTTGCCGACGGGGATAATAAACTGCCTTTTGATATACTGCGCAATTACGAGCGAAGCGAGAACGGCAAGAATAATTGTTGCCGCAGTAACGTTAAGAAGATACGGGCGCGTTCCCTCTCTGAGCTCGCTGATAGGTCTTTGAACGCAGAGCAGCGCAACAACCTCGCCTGCCGAATTCTTAACGGGTACAATGGTTGTAATATGGGGAAGCTTACCGTTCAGGTTTTTGGTTCTGTAAACGTCCTGATAAGGAGCTTCCTCGGTATAGACCTTTTTATACTTTTCCCTGTACTCATCATTGGTTGTATCGCGCTTAAAGCCGATTTCCCACGGGGTGTAATCCGTTCCTCCGACAGAATTATCAACCGAGTTGAAAACGGAAACAAATCTGCCGTAATCGCTTGTGTCAACCTTGATAACGTAAATAAGGGAAACGCTTATTTTTTCACAGTAATTATCAAGATACTTTTTTGACTGGATATACTCGCCCGCCATGCCGCCCTTTTCAAGGTATAAATCAATATTATCGCCGTTTACAAGGGTTGCCGCAGTGCGCGCCATATGATAGGTTGTAAGGGAATATTCCTTTTTAAATGCGTTGGTATAGCTCATAAAACCGAAAGCGCTTACAATAATACCAAGCGCGCAGAGAGCCATAACCATTGCGCCGATGATATTATACGCCATACCGTAACGCAGCTTTTTAAATAACTTCATATCAATTATTAATAATATAATTTTTCGGTTTTCGGTACGTTTTCAATAAGATAGTTTTTACAGAATTCAATCATTGCGGTCTGCTCATTATTGTTGGGGTCAAAACGCTTAATGGTTCTTCTTAATACCCTTGCGTAGCAGATAATCTCGCTCATTTTTTGTACAGAATCAATAAATTCCTGGTCTTTATCGGCAAAATAGTATTTAAGCGTATCCTTCCAGAAATCCCTGCACTGCTGAGAGGTAATGCCAAGGAAATTTGCACTGTTGTTTTCATCAACACAGCTAAAGCCGACATACGCTGCAAACATTGCCGCAAATTCATAAATAGGATGACCCATTGCAAGAGTATCCATATCTATTAATAGGTTTTCACCGTTTTGCTGCATAATATTCTTGATATGGAAATCGCCGTGGAGCATATTGTTGGTTTCGGGAATATCTTTGAAAAGCTGAACGAGCTTTTCGCCGATTTCCTTTGGAAGGTGGTCTGTGCAGTATTCAGCCCAGCCAATTGCCTCTTCACGCTTGCTTGGAAGCTCGCCGTCCTTGAGCATAGTTGAATGAATTGTTTTAAGTATTTCAACGCTTTGCTCAGCAAGAGAGTCAATTGAAACGCCGCTGTTTATAAGATTACCGAAGGATTCGGCGTTAAGCAGCTCAAAAACGGAACCGTATAAATCTCCTACCTGAACTACGTCATAAGGGATAGCGGTAGGAATACCCATAACGAAGGCTTTTCTTGCAAGCTCACGCTCGTTATGAATTTCGCTTAAAGAATCGGGATTCTTATATACCTTAACTATTGTATCAGGGTCCGTACGGTAAACAATACCGTTAGCCCCCTCGCCTATTACTTCACAGCCCTCAACCGAAAGCTTTCTGTACGCTTTGGAAACATCCATCATCTCGGTAAAGCCTGTCATATCAAATATTTCATAAACATCTGAATTACAGTTAATAAGCTTGGTGTTAGAGTTACTTTTTTTCAAACGGAGGATAACGCGAAGTCCTGCGCTTGATATGTATTCAAGCTCAGAGGCGTCAAGTGTAAGCTCACCACTGTAATCTCCGATTTCTTCAAGTACTCTTTTTTCAGTTTCTGCCGCATTTGAGGAATCAATCCTGCCGGTAAGTTTAATAGTCATAACATTCTCCTTACTCATATTTGTCAAACATATAATGGAACAGTGTTTCGTACTCTTTATAAGCAGGGTAGTCCTTCAACTCCCTGATATAGCTTAAAACGGTTTCGTGGTACCAGCGCTGCTCTTTAGGGTCCGTTTCATTGAAGCGGTTAAAAACTGCCTCGCCGAGTTCGTCGTAGCCTCTTACAAGCGAGCGCATATTTGAAAGCTTGTCGCCGAGCCAGAGAATTTTTGAATCCCTGCTGCTGTTTTTAAGAACCTCAAGGCTTTCAACCTTGCGGATTTTCCAGGTTTCGCTCGGCTTTTTGCCGTGGCGCTTATCTTCGGTTTCGTGGGCTACAAGCTCTGCAACCCTCGGCCCGAAGTTTAAAAGTATTTCTTCGGCGGTGACGGGTGTATCCTCTACGGTGTCGTGAAGCACCGCCGCTGCAAGCACCTCTAAATCGTTAGTCATTGTACCCACGATTGTTGCGTCCTCAAGCGGGTGAAGAATATAAACGCTGCCGTCTTTTCTTCGTTGCCCCTGATGGGCTTTCATTGCAAAAGCCACTGCTTTGTCAAAAATGTTTTCCATATTTTTCTCCAGACATATAATAATCTATTTTAATTATAACATATAAATGGTTACAAATGGGTAACAAATTATTATAATAT
>JAFYGD010000237.1 GCA_017543415.1 Eubacterium sp.
AGCCGTCTTTTTTTATTTTGCCTTAATCTCAATAATCCTGTTATAATACTGCTGCTTTGCGTCAACGGGAATTCCCTCGCTCATCAGGTAAGCGCCGCTTTTTTCAAAGTGTCTGCCGTCAAGGTCAAATTCGTAAATTCTGTCTTTTTCAAGCCCGTCAAAGTAAAGCGTTTCAGCCTCCTTAACGCAACGCGTGTTAACAGCGGCAATAAATAATACGCCCTCTGTTTTTTCGCCGTTCAAATAAAGGTCTGCGCTTATTTCATCGCGGTCATAATCAAGAAGTCTGTAAAGGTCGCCGAACTGAACGGTGTTCCTTACTTTTTTGTAAAGCTCAACGTACTTTTTACAGATTTCCATATCCTCGGCGCTGTATTTGTTAAGATTGCCGCCGAGTGAAAGCGCGCCGCGCATTGCAATATTGAACTTGAATTCAAGCGGAACCTCGCGGTTGTACCAGTTCTTATCCGTAACCCAGGCGCGCATTGTTTTTACGGGACGGGTAAGGGCATAGTTTTTCTGAATTGTAATTCGGTCAATCGCGTCCGTGTTGTCGCTCGTCCAGACCATATCAAAATGCTTTGTTGCGCCCCAGTCCGAGCGACCGCCGCCCGAAGAACAGCTTTCAAACTGAATCTCGGGATGCTTTTCTCTTAACCTGTCAACAATATCGTAAACCGCTTTTGTGTGAAGGTACCAGAGCATTTTCGGGTGCTCAAGGTTTTCTGCGCCCGTTTCGCTGAAGGAGCGGTTCATGTCCCATTTAACGTATTTTATGTTGTGCTTCGTAAGCAGCTCGTCAAGACAGCCGAATATGTATTCCTGAACCTCGGGCTTAGTCATATTAAGTACCAACTGCCAGCGCAGCTCGTGCGCCGTGCGCGTGTCGTAATGATATGCCCAGTCCGGATGCTCTCTGAACAAGTCGCTGTCGGGGTTAACCATTTCGGGCTCAAACCAGAGTCCGAAATCCATGCCCAGCGCGTTAACATTTTCTATCAGTTCGTCAAGTCCGTTGGGGAATTTTTCGGGATTAACGTACCAGTCGCCGAGCCCGGCGTGGTCGTCCTTGCGCTGGCCGAACCAGCCGTCGTCCATAACGAAAAGCTCGCAGCCCGCTTCGGCGGCTTTCTTTGCAATTTCGCTTTGCGCCGCGGTGCTTACATCGAACGCCGTTGCTTCCCATGAATTGTAAAGAACGGGAAGGGGAGCGTTGTTGAAATACTTTGGCAGGTGGTGCTCAATTCCGTAGCGGTTCAGCTGTCTGCTCATTTCGCCGAAGCCTTCGCTTCTGCCGAAAATTATTTCAGGCGTTGTAAAGCTTTCTCCGCCTTTGAGCGCATATTCAAAATCAAAGCTGTTCATTCCGAGTACAGCGCGCGTTATTCCTCTTATATCGCGTGAAACCTCAACGGCAAAAGAACCGCTCCATGCAAGGTTTGCAAAGAAAACCTCGCCCGTTTTTTCGTCTGCGCTTCTGTATGCAACAAAGCCCGGCGTGTTGTTGTGTCCGCTTATTCCGCGCCTGCTTTCAAAAACAAGGCTGCCGCCCGTAAGCTCGGTGTCAACGGGTCCGTATTCAGCGCCCCAGTTGCCCAACGCGTTTTTAATTCTGTACGGCTTGTTGCCCGGCAAGTTAAATTCGCCGCTCATAAGCTTTTCAAAAACAATTTCATCGCTGCCGTTATTCGTTACGGTAACGCTTTTTTTAATTATATCAAGTCCGTCAAATATTTCGTAGTTAAGCGTTATTTCAAGCGGATAATGAGCGTCCTTTAAAACGAGCTTAAGCGTGTTTCCTTCGGTTTCGTAACCTTCAAAACCAAGTTCAAGCTCTCTGCACCCGTCAGCAAAATTCGCCTTAACTGCGCTTTCTTTATAAGAAATGCCGCCAAAGCAGCTGTATTCCTCGCGGAAGCAGTCTCTCATTCTCTGCTGGTAAAGAAAATAATACCCCTCGGGAATTTCATAATCCTCAATTCTGCATTTGTTTCCCCAGTGGATATTCTGAATTCCCGCACCTTTTTCCGTGCCTATAACGTAGTGGGTGTTCTTTGTTTCAAGAACAAAAATGTTGTTTTTAATAATAATTGCCATAATATCACTCCCTGCTTTTATTATAGCTTCAGTTTTGCCATATATCAAGTAATATTATCTTCGCTGAAGCGAATAATAAAACGAGGTGTTTTTTATGTATTTTAACGGTAAAACCGTATTTTTTGATTTGCCGCCCGTGATAACGGGGAGTGCGGGCGTTGTAGGTAAAAAGGAAGGGGAAGGACCGCTGCGCAATGAGTTTGACGCAATTTTTGAGGATACCACTATGGGGCAGGACAGCTTTGAGCTTGCGGAATCTGCTATGCAGCATGCCGCAATAGTAAGAGCGCTGAGTAACGCAGGGAAAAGTCCGAGCGACGTAAGCTTTGCAATGACGGGCGATTTGCTTGACCAATGCGTAGGCTCCTGCTTCGCGCTTAAGGATTTGCAGATTCCGTTTGTAGGTATGTACGGCGCATGCTCAACGATGGCGCTTACCCTTGCAAACGCCGCAATGCTTGTTGACGGCGGCGCACCGTGCTGCGTAGCGGGCGCATCAAGCCATTTCTGCTCAAGCGAAAGACAGTTCCGCTTTCCGCTTGAATACGGCGGTCAAAGACCTCCTACGGCGCAGTGGACGGTAACAGGCGCAGGCTCCGCAGTTGTTGAAATGCAGAATGATGCTAATTCAGACTGCCCGAAAATAACCGCCGTTAATATAGGAACAATAACGGATTTAGGAATAAAGGACGCAAACAATATGGGCGCCGCCATGGCACCTGTAAGTGGTAGAATTAGACCATAAGGTGGTGCGAAACTAATCTGCAAAATACTGCAAGAAAGGAGGAGAATAGACAATACAAAACTACATATTGTGCCACCGAAAGGAGGTCAAATGTTAGTCAGAAACAATCTTACATACACAGAAATTGACGGGATTAACTACCCCGATTTTGAGGAAGGAAAGCTCCCACCCAAGCCCATTGGTCAATGGGGACGCAGGCACGCTTATTACCTCAAAGAATTTAATTATCCGAAATACTTTCGTCTGCTCTGTACAACCGATATGTACGATTATCTTGAGCTCGTCAATCAGGAAGCAAGCGAGCTTTATGACAGACTGGTTGAGCAGTACAAGAAAGAGCAGGGCGTTACAGAAAAGCTCAAAGCCAAAGATATGATGGAGTGGGTAGGCAGGATGAACAACATCCACAACCAAGTAACCGATGTTGTCTATGACCAAATCATCTTTGTTGACGAAGCAATAAAACAAGAGCGCTTTGAATGCTACCAACGCTACAAAGGCGCCCTCAAACCCGGCGAAGAACCCGACTTCAAAGCCTTTGCCCGTTTTGAGAAAAAAGAGGAAAGGAAACGGCAGAAGGCGTTGGAAAAGAAAGAGGAGCATAATGGCTGATATCTTAGAAGAACTTTGGCACGGTAATCTTGCTCCTCACGAATTTAACCATATTGAAAACAGTCCAGAATATCAAAGTGCAATCCGATTGGTCAGCAGTAACCAAGAACGATTGACAAAGGATTTTACCGAGCAGCAAAAGGACTTGTTTGAACACTACAATACCAGCGTGGACGAACTCTCCTCTCAAACCGAACTCGACGCCTTCAAATCCGGCTTCAAGCTCGCCACCCGCCTAATGATATCCGTAATTACATAACAAAAACCAAGCAGTTGATGACACCCGTCACCAACTGTTTTTTAACTAATAAAAAATAAATGCATTAAGATAGTATTTAGCTTTTATATCGATTCCTTGTAATGTGTTATAAAAAGTATTATAATATTATAAATAGTGAGGTGTTGTATATGAATGACAAGGGCTTTGATCCCGCATATGACGATAATAAAAAAGTGGACTCTATTTATTATGGGAAAAGTAATATTGGATATGGGAATTATTATAGAAAATGTGAAGTGATTTTTGAACCAAAAGAGACTTTTTTGTCGGAAAAGAATTCAGAGTCAAAAAATGAGCCTACTGATTTTAAAATAAATGATATTATTACTCTTCATGAATCTCCTGGAGGACAACAAAAGATTCATTGTTGGCTTATTGAATCAAATGACAATAAAGCGATGCAAGCGATTCATATTTCTCGCAGAACAAAGAAGGGCGTTTATGGTTCTCAAGAAGTGACGCTGTTACCTTCAGAAGCTCTTAAATTAAAAAAGTTTTTAGATACTATTATTCACAATAATAGTATTAGTGATTATAGGTTCAATGTAGATATTGACTCGTTGAACGAAGATAATGTTACATTAATAAGTAATGATGAGTTTCTTAAAATAATTCAAAAGAATATTAGTAGTACTGATGATTTTTACAATCTTTTATCATTACAAAAAATGCGGATTGCGGTAAAAGAATTAGAAAATATCATTAATGGAAATTATAAAAATGAGGTTGAAATACAAAAGTTTTTAAAGAAAAACATCTGGATGTTTGGAAACAATTATTCACAAATTGTTGAGGATGGCAAGATTAATGCAAAAAACATTATGGATATTGTTCCTGAGAATATTGA
>JAFYGD010000020.1 GCA_017543415.1 Eubacterium sp.
GACCTTATTGACACTTATTACACCAAAGGCAAGGGAATGGAAAACTGGGGTTATTCTTGCGACAACGCCTGCCACTTCCTTATCACGATTGCTCCTTATGCCGAAAGCTATAAGGAATACGTTGAGGATGCAAAAAGCGTTATAAAGAGTTATCTTTTGGAAGACGGAGCTTACTGCGACCCCGTATGGAGCAATAAGGCAAACACCAACTCAACCGCACTTTCAATGGCGGCGTTTGCAAGCGTAAACGACGTTCAGACTGCGTTCAGCTATTACAATCTTCTTACCGCTAATTTTGAAAACAAAACGGGAATATTCACCCTTGATGGCAATTCTGACGCTTACGCAACAAAGGACGCGCTGTTCTCGCTTTACTATTTCAGGGAGGCGGCTGCCGATAACAGCTTTGAACACCCGGAGCATATTAATACGGTTATAAAGGGTACTCCCGCAACCTTTAAAAAGGCAGGAAAAACCGACGGAGCCTGCTGCAAAGTCTGCGGACACACCGTAGCTCAGAAAAAGATTGCAAAGCTTAAGGCTGCAAAGCTTAAGAAGGTTACAAAGGGTAAAAAGCGCTTTACCGCAAAGTGGAAGAAGGTTAAGGGCGTTGACGGATACCAAATCAGGTATTCAACCTCAAAGAAATTCAAAAAGAGCAAGACCGTAACGGTTAAAAATGCAAAAGCCGTTAAGAAAACGGTTAAAAAGCTTAAGGCAAAGAAAGTTTACTACGTAAAAATCCGCGCCTATAAAACAATTAACGGCAAAAAGCAGTACTCTAAATGGAGCAAGGCAAAAAAGGTTAAAACAAAATAAATTAATCGGGCAGGCAACTGCCCGATTTTTTGTACTGTAAAAGTTTGGGGTTGCTATAACTTTTTTGATATTGTATAATAAGTTCATATTAAAAACAGGAGAAATAACTATGAATTTTACCGAGCTTTCCAACGGTATGGTTGACGGCTTTGTTATCCTTAAAAAATGCGAGGAAAAGAAGGCTAAAAACGGTTCAACCTACCTTGATTTAATTATTGCAGACAAGGACGGAGAAATGAGCGCAAAGCTCTGGGACTTCAGCGGAAACGGCGTTTTTGAGCAGGATATGATTGTTAAAATCCGCGGCAACGTTGAGCAGTACAACGGGCGCGACCAGTTCAGGGTAACGCAAATCCGCCCCGCAAACGACAATGACGTTTATAAGCTTTCCGACCTTGTACCCGTTACGGAAATAGGCGGCGAGCAGCTTTTCAGTATTCTTCACAAAAAGGTTGAAGGCTTTGAAAACGAAAAGCTCAAAGCAATCGTTATTAACATAATTGACAGATACAAAGAAAAGCTTATTGCTTACCCCGCTGCGCTTAAGCTTCACCATGCGGCTGTTGGCGGTCTTATGTACCATACGGCGAGCATTGTAAGCGTTGCGGAGGCTGTTTGCAGAATTTACCCGAGCATTAACCGCGAGCTTCTGCTTTCAGGCGCAATTCTTCACGACGTTGCAAAAACCTGGGAGCTTGAAACTGGCAACACGGGGCTTGCAAAGGGCTACAGCATTGAGGGCGAGCTGATAGGCCACCTTGTTAAAGGCGCAATGATAGTTGAGGAAACCGCAAAGTCGCTCGGTATCGAGGGCGAGGAGGTTACCCTTCTTGAGCATATGATTATCTCCCACCACGGCGTTCCCGAATTCGGCGCTGCCGTAAGGCCTATGTTCCTTGAAGCCATTGTGCTTTCGGAGCTTGATAACCTTGACGCAACCGTTTTTGAGGTTAACACCGCTACCGAAAAGGTTGACGGGCAAAAGTTTACCGACAGGCAATGGGCGCTTGACAACAGAAAGCTTTACCGCCACACCCTTTCAAACCCGCACCACAGCGTAAATTTTGACGGCGAGGAATAAATATGGGAATGACTAACGAGGTTACGCAGGACAGCTGGACCGAAATTGCAATAACGGTTGATACTGCGGATATTGACGCGGCGGGCTCCATTGCGAATATGGCGGTGCCGTACGGAATATACATTGAGGATTATTCCGCGCTTGTTGAGGAAACGATGGAAATTGCCCACATTGACCTGATTGACGAGGAGCTTTTAAAGCGTGACAGGACAAAAGGCATAATCCACATTTACATTAATCCCGAGGAAAACCCGCTTGAAGCGGTTTCCTTTCTTAAAGAAAGGCTTGACGCAAGCGGAATTAAAAACGAAATTACCGTTTCCGACTGCAGGGTTGAGGACTGGCAGAACAACTGGAAGCAGTATTACAAGCCTATACCGATAGGCAAAAAGCTGCTTATCCGCCCGCTGTGGATTGACGATTTTGACGCGCAGGGACGCAAGGTTCTTAACCTTGAACCGGGGCTCGCTTTCGGAACGGGCTCTCACCCGACCACAAGGCTTTGCCTTGTAATGCTTGAAAACCATATTAAAGACGGCTGCAGCGTTCTTGATATAGGCTGCGGCAGTGGTATACTTTCAATCGCTTCCCTTCTGCTCGGCGCAAAAAGCGCCTTCGGCGTTGACATTGACGCGGTAGCTGTTAAATCCGCAAACGCCAACGCAAAGGAAAACGGTTTTGACGAAAGCAGGTTCAGGGCAGTAAAGGGCAATCTTTCGGATAAGGTAAGCGGAAGGTTTGAAGTTATTGTTGCAAACATAGTTGCAGATATAATTATGAGCTTTAATACTCAGGTCGGCGGATTTTTAGTCGACGGCGGTATTTACATCACCGGCGGAATTATTGAATCGCGCGAAGCGGAGGTTGTTTCATCGTTTTACGAAAACGGCTTTGAAATCCTTGAACGCAGGGAAAATAACGGCTGGCTTGTTTTTGCATTAAAGAAAGCGTAGGAAATCCTACGCTTTTTTTACAGATATTTTCTTATATCCTCGGTCAGCCTAAGCTCAATATCAACAAGCCTTTCGGCAATATCCCTTGACTTTTCGTCAGCGCTTTTATACTGATTAATATATCGGCTCAGCGATTTAACGCCCATGTTGCAGCCGTCTGTCATAAGGTCAGCTATGGTTGAATCCGCAGGCTCTGCAAGCAGCTTTGCATTGGTTTTAATCCAGCTCATGCCCGTTGCTATGGGATTAGGGCTTTTGCCGTCGTCATAATGCTTTCCGAGCAACTCGCCAACCTCGGCTGAAAGCTTTTCGTGCTGACTTTTACAATCTGAAAGAAGCGAGGAAAATTCACTGTCCTCAACCCTGTCAATTACCTCTTCAATAGATTGAACTCCCATTTTAATTCCCGCATCGCATTCCCTTAAAAGCTTAACCGTGTCGCCGTCGCGTCCTGTTTTGTTCATAAATATACCACCTTTTCGTTTTTAGTAGTATTTACACTATAAGGTAAAATATTAAAAAATAGAAAAATAATGCTTGACCTCGGCGACATTTTGTGTAATAATTATAGGGCGTTAAAAATTCGAGGTGTGGCTCAGCTTGGTAGAGCGCTTCGTTCGGGACGAAGAGGCCGCAGGTTCAAATCCTGTCACCTCGACCAGTTGGAGTGTTCATAGCGGATTCGGTATGAACACTCCTTTTTTTTATTCAGTTTCTTCGCAGTGAGCAGGTTTTAAGCCTGCTCACTTTTCTTATGCGCTCTTGGCTTTGGGGATATA
>JAFYGD010000021.1 GCA_017543415.1 Eubacterium sp.
GGTGGTGATGGTGGTGACGGTGCTCCCCTTCCGAAGAAGTATCAACTGCACCGCCTTCAACCTCAACGGGCGTTTCGTTAACGCTTACACCCGTTTCAATCCTTTCGGGCTTTTCAACAACGGTAAATTCCGTTGCTTTGTCCCCGTCAGGAAAGGAAGGAATACCGAAAAGCTCGTCCTTGCTGCCGTTATTCAGATTTGGGTCAATCGGTTTTTTCATTTTTTTCTAATACTCCGCATACTAAATATCTGCTGTCGGGCTGGTTGGTAATACAGGTTGAAAGCACAACCACCCTGTCCCTTATATTAAAATCTCTTTTAATGTTGGAGGCAACGTTTTTATTTGTTGTCATAGGATTGCGAATCATATCAAGAAAGCTTCTGAAAACAACGTTATCCTGAAAATCAAAGCTGTTCATAATATGCCTGTCGTCATACTTGAAGGCAGAAACGATTTTATAGGTAAGCTTTCTTTCGGGCGTATATATATAGAAATATTCGTGCTTTTCAAAAAACTCTTTTTCCTCAAAATAATGAAGGGTTGTAAACATGGTATCGCCGTAATTATTGTGGCCGTAAATTACGGTAACCCTGTCGTTAAAGCTTTTTGTATTGCTCATTTCCGTATAGATAGCTCCGCTTGCAATCCAGGATTTATCATAAGCGGAATGCTTAAGGTAAAAATCATCGCTTACGGCGCTCTGAACAACCGGGTGGTCAACCTTTGTTCCGGGTACCTTGAGCCATGCATAGATTTCTTCATTCTGCTTTTGCAGCTCCCTGAAATCCACCGGGTTTTTAACGGTATCCTCCTTAACGGAGGTTGTTTGCGCAGAGGTTGTTGTTGTAAAGCTCGGCTGTTCCCTTGACGCTTCATACTGAGTATAGAAATAATAACCGGTATAAAGCGCGCCGAAAACAATAAGAAGTATTGCAACGGCAACGAGCAGCGTTCGTTTTTTATTAGGATTCTTATTGTCAGACATAGTAACTCCATAGAAAAAAGCCCATAACTACGGTTACGGGCTTTCAGCTCTAAATAAAATTATTCAGCGTCTTCCTTTTTCTTTAATGCTGTAAGGATAGCTGCGCCTGCGCCCATTGCGGCAATACCTGCTGCAGAAGCAGCGCCGGTTTTAGGCGATTTTTCTTTATCGTTCTTCTTGGTGGTTTCAGTGGGCTTTCTTGATGAAGGCTCTCTAACGATTGCGTTAGCTGTTACGGTATCTCTGTAAGTAGGAGCTACTAAAATAGTAATATCATTACCCTTTTCTCTGAGAATCTCATAGTCAACGCCTTCTCTCATGCCGGGGAATTCCCAACCGATAAGTTCGCCGTCACCGTCATAGGTGAATGTAATCTTCTTCGGGTTTTCGGGGTCTTTCTCATAGGAAACATCGGCAGAAGCCTTACCGTTAACTTCAAGAACAATTTTGTTCTGTGTAGTAGTAGTTTCAATACTTCCTACTCCGCCTTCTGCAAAAGCGTTTACGGTTGCAACGCTAACGGAGCAAAGCATAACTAATGAAAGAACGATTGAAAGTAACTTCTTCATAATATACACCTCAAACTTGGTTTGGATAATAATCCAATATAATTAATCAAATAGATTATAGCATACAAATATTTATTTGTAAAGAAAATTTTAAAATATTTTTTAAACGCGGATAACGATATTTGTTTATTAATTAAACCGGCGGTTAAGTAAGCTGCGCCTTTCCGGTGCAAAGCTCATAATACCTGCCCTTCTGTTCAAGCAGAGCGTCGTGGTCTCCGTGCTCAATAATCTCACCGTTTTCAAGCACCATTATTGCGTTTGCGTTACGAACGGTTGAAAGCCTGTGAGCTATAACGAACACCGTTCTGCCCTCCATAAGACGGTCCATACCGTGCTCAATATGGGCTTCGGTTCTCGTATCAACCGAGGATGTTGCTTCGTCAAGCACCATAACGGGAGGGTCGGCAACCGCGGCGCGCGCAATTGCAAGAAGCTGCCGCTGCCCCTGGGAAAGATTTTCACCGTTGCCGGTAATTTCCGTTTCATACCCCTTTTCAAGGTGCTTAATGAATGAGTGCGCCGAAGCAAGCTTTGCCGCTTCAATACACTCCTCGTCCGTCGCGTCAAGCCTACCGTAACGGATATTATCCATAACCGTTCCCGTAAACAGACAGGTATCCTGAAGAACCATTGCAAGCGATTTCCTCAAATCCGATTTCTTTATTCGCTTTATATCTATACCGTCATAGGTGATAACGCCCTGCTGAATATCATAGAAACGGTTAATCAGGTTCGTTATGGTAGTTTTACCTGCGCCCGTTGAGCCTACAAAGGCAATCTTCTGCGAGGGCTTTGCGTAAAGGTTAATATCGTGAAGGACGGTTTTGTTTTCAACATATGAGAAGGTAACGTCCTTGAAAACGACCTTGCCTTCAACGGGGGTTTTTGTTTCCCCGTCAACCCAGAACCAGCGCTTTCCGTTTTCATCCCTGATTTCCTCAAGGGTAACGGCGCCTTCGTCAACCTCGCTTTCGGTATCCATAATTTCAAACACGCGTTCCGCGCCCGCAAGAGCAGAGAAGATGTTGTTCATCTGGTTCATTATCTGGTTAATCGGCTGGGTAAACTGCTTAAGCGAATTAAGAAAGGCAAAGAAGGTGCCTATACTTACCGCGCTTTTAAGAACAAGCAGCGCGCCGATAAGGGTTACGGTTGCGTAAGAGGCGTTGTTGATACCCGTTGAGCAGGGTCCCATAATGCCCGAATAAAAGCTTGCGTTGGTAGCGGCGTTGCGGTAGTTTTCGTTAAGTCCGTCAAAGTCCTCTTTGGCTTCGTTTTCATGGTTGAAAACCTTTACAACCTTCATACCCTCAATGGTTTCCTCAATATTACCGTTCATTTTACCGAGCGAGGCTTGCTGAAGCTTGAAGTATTTACGCGTTTTCTTTGCTATTGAGGTTGAAACTATAACCATTGTAATTAGGAAAACGAGCGCAACAAGGAAGAGCCTCCACTCAAGCTTGACAAGCATAATTATATACCCGATAAACATACAAACGGAGGATATGAGCTGAACAACGGTCTGTTCAAGCATCAGCTGGATATTATCAATATCGTTTGTATAACGGCTCATAACCTCGCCGTGAGTCTGTGCGTCAAAAAAGCGCAGCGGCAGGGTTTGCATATGGTCAAACAGCTCCTTGCGGATTGTGTTTGTTGCGGAATAGGAAAGCATTACCATTATTCTTGCCTGCGCAAAGGTAAAGAACGAAGCGCCAACGTAAAACGCCGCAACGGTAAACAAATTCTTTTTAAGCAGCCTTAAGCCCTCCGTTTTGAAGGTGCCTGCGGATATTGTTCTTGCAACGTCGTCAAGAATGGGCTTAAGCCAGTAGGAAGCTCCGATTGAGCATGCGGTTGCAAGCAGAAGCGAAACGATAACTATGGCAATAAGAGCCTTTCTTCTTCCGAAATATTCTAAAATTCTGAGGGCGGTTTTGCCTGCGTTTTTAGGCTTTACAACGCCCGGATTTCTTCCACCCGGTCCCGGCATTATTCACGCACCCCCTTCTGCTGAGTTTCAAAAATCTCCCTGTAAATTTCATTGCTTTCCAAAAGCTCTGAATGAGTACCCTCACCGGCAATTTTGCCCTCGTCAATTACAAGGATTTTATCAGCCCCCTGAACGGAGGATATACGCTGAGCGATAATGAATACGGTTGTATCCTTAAATTCATTATAAAAGCTTTCGCGGATTTTTGCTTCGGTTGCCGTATCAACGGCGGAGGTACTGTCATCAAGAATAAGGATTTTCGGGTTTTTAAGCATTGCGCGGGCTATACAGAGCCTTTGCTTCTGACCGCCCGAAAGGTTTAAGCCTCCCTGGGCAAGGTCGGTTTCATAGCCGTCCGGCTGTTCACAAACAAAGCCGTGAGCCTGCGCCGATTTGCAGACCTCAATTATTTCCTCATCTGTTGCGTCGCTTTTACCCCAACGGATATTATCCTTGATAGTTCCCGAAAACAGAACGTTTTTCTGAAGCACAACGCCGATAAAATCACGCAGTGAAGTAAGGTCGTAATCCCTTACGTCAACGCCGTCAACAAGAACGCGTCCCTCGTTAACATCGTAAAGACGGGGAATAAGGTTAACAAGACTGGTTTTTCCACAGCCCGTTGAGCCGATTATACCTATAATCGAGCCGGGCTCTGCAGTAAAGCTGATATTTTCAAGCACCCTGTCATCCTCAAGATAGCCGAAGGAAACGTTTTCAAATTCAACCTTTCCTTTGGGAGCTTCGGGGATATACGGGTTTTCGGGGTTTACGATATCAATTTTTTCGTCAAGCACCTCAACAACACGGTCGCCGCACGCCTTTGCCCTTGCAACCATAATGAATATTACGGAAACCATCATAATATTCATAAGCACCTGAACGATGTAGTTTGCAAAAACGGAAATCTCGCCTACATCCATTTTGCCCGCATAAGCGTCGTTGGCGCCCTTGAAGTAAATCCAGATAATAATGCCGTTCATAATGAGCATTAAAAGCGGCATAACCGAAACTACGATACCCGCTGCGGTTGCGCCCATTTTTGCAAGGTCATCAGAGGCGGCGTGGAATTTATCCTTTTCCCTGTCCTCACGGACGTACGCCTTAACAACCCTGATACCGATAAGGTTCTCCTGAACAACGCGGTTAACGTTATCAATTTTTCTTTGCATTTTCTGGAAAAGCGGAAAGCCGATTTTAAGGCCGAGAATAACGATAACAACTATTACGGGGAAAACCGCAACAAGAATAAGCGAAAGCCTTGGGTTAATCCTTACCGCGAGCACCGCCGCAACAACGAGCAAAGCGGGAGCGCGGAAAAGCATACGAAGGCTGAAAAGCAGCGTATTCTGAAGCGCTGTAATATCGTTTGTCAGCCTTGTTGTAAGCGATGAGGTTGAAAAATTATCAATATTTTTAAATGAAAAATCGCTGACCTTTCTGTAAACATCTTTCCTCAGGCGGTAGGAAAAACGCTGCGCCGCGACTGACGAAACCTTCATGGTACAGAGCCCGCCCGCAAGGCCGATAAGCGCAAGCAAAAACATACCTGCGCCGAATTTTATAATTATTGCGGAATCTGCGGTGCCGCCCTCAACGCTTTTGTGAAGAAGCTCCGCAAGCTTGGGCATTGAAAGCTCGCACGCTGCCTCAACAATCATGCCCGTACCTGAGAGAATGCACAGCCCCCACAGCCCTTTCATATATTTGGAAAGCTTTTTTAACAAAAAATCACTCCTGTAAAGAAAGAATATACCGTTAACGGTTATGTATTATATCACAAATATTTTATATTATCAACAATACTTATATTAAAATTGTATATTGATTATGGTATTTAACTGTGTTAAAATAGCTTGAAATTAAGAGGTGTGGTTATGGATTACAATTTATGCGACTATAACACGGTCAGCCGTCTTTTGAATAAACACGGCTTTAAGTTTTCAAAGGCGCTCGGTCAGAATTTCATAATTGACGAAACCGTATGTCCGCAGATGGCGCAGGAGCTGAAGCCGGACCGTAAAACCGCGGTGCTTGAAATAGGCCCCGGAATAGGAGTTCTTACAAAGGAACTTTGCAAAAGAGCGGGAAGGGTTGCGGCAGTTGAGCTTGACAGAAGGCTTTATCCCCTGCTTAACGAAACGCTCGGGGATTACGGCAATTTTGAGCTGATTGAGGGCGACGTAATGAAGCTTGACCTTAAAAAGCTGCTCCAGGAAAAGCTCGGCGGCTTTGAAAGCGTTAAAATCTGCGCTAACCTTCCGTACTACATTACCTCCCCCGTTATAATGACGCTGCTTGAAAGCAGACTTCCCGTTGACGAAATAGTTGTTATGGTTCAGCGCGAGGCTGCTGACAGGCTGTGCGCAGAGGCGGGTACAAGGGAAAGCGGCGCGGTAAGCGCTGCCGTTCAGTACTACGGAAAAGCGGAAATACTTTTTGACGTTAGGCGCGAATGCTTTATGCCCTCGCCCAAGGTTGACAGCGCGGTAATAAAAATCACGCCTTACACCGTGCCGAAATACAGCGTTGACGATGAAAAGGCGTTTTTTGCGCTGATAAAAGCGGCTTTTGCCCAAAGGCGCAAAACCGTTGTAAATTCGGTTTCGGCAACGCTCGGCATACCTAAGGAAAAGGTTGCCGAAGCGCTCGCCTCACTTTCGCTTGACGTTAACATCAGGGCGGAAAAGCTCACTATGGAAAACTTTGTTGAATTGAGTAAGATATTATGAAGGATAACACTTTAGTATTCAGCGAATATAAAATACCCAAAGCGGTTGCAACGCTTGCGCTGCCGTCAATTATGGGTATGCTGATAAATATTGTTTACAACCTTGCGGACACGTTTTTTGTAGGCCAGACGGGAGACGCAAATCAGGTTTCAGCCGTTTCGGTTGCAATGCCGCTGTTTTTGTTTTTCCTTGCGCTCGGCAATCTTTTCGGCGTTGGCGGTTGCGCATTTATCAGCCGTTCGCTCGGTGAAGGAAAACGCGATAAAATAAAAACGATTTCCTCGTTTTGCATTTATTCCGCAATAGGAGTAAGCGCGGCTCTTGCCGTAATTTTTCTGTTTTTCAGGCGCCCCGTGCTTTACCTTGTAGGCGCTTCGGACAACAGCATTGACTTTGCGTGCGACTATCTTTTCTGGATAGCCTGCGGCTCGCCGTTTATAGTTACCTCAATAAACGTTTGCAACCTTATACGCGGAGAAGGCGCCGCAAGGCAGTCAATGACCGGTATGGTAATAGGTCAGCTTACAAACATTGTTCTTGACCCGATATTTATTCTTCACGGCGGTGACAGGCTTTTCGGTTTTCATCTTCCCTTCGGGCTCGGAATGGGCGTTGCAGGCGCCGCGATTGCAACCGTACTCGGAAACATTGTTTCCGTTTTGTATTTTCTTATCTATTTCCTTAAAGGCAAATCAATTCTTTCAATTACGCCAAAGCGTTTTTCGGCAAAAAACGGAATTGCAAGGGGCGTAATCAGCGTCGGCGCTCCCGCAGCGCTTACAAACCTTCTGATGAGCCTTTCAAATATCGTTACAAATATGTTCCTTTCAAATTACGGGGATGAAGCGGTTGCGGCAATGGGCGTTGCAATGAAGGCAAATATGCTTGTTGTTATGCTTCAGCTCGGTCTTGCGCAGGGTATTCAGCCGCTTGTGGGCTACTGCTTCGGTGCAAAGAAT
Source organism: Eubacterium sp. (assembly GCA_017543415.1). Taxonomy (GTDB): domain Bacteria; phylum Bacillota; class Clostridia; order Oscillospirales; family Acutalibacteraceae; genus Eubacterium_R. The sequence continues at coordinate 7,243 of JAFYGD010000021.1, forward strand.
TATACGCGTATGAAGAGCGCAATGCGGTTTTCAATTATCTGCAATATGGCAATAGGCGCAACCGTAACGGTAATTTACATCTTTGCGCGAAGGCAGGTTATCGGCTCGTTCATTGATAACGAAACGGTAATTGAATACGGCGTTAAAATGCTAACGGCGCTTATGGCTTCGGGCGCGTTCCTCGGAATACTTTTTATAATCAACTTTTCGTTCCAGGGTATGGGCAAGGGCTTACAGTCGCTGATGCTTGCTGTCGGACGGCAGGGACTTGTTTTTCTTCCCATGCTGATTATTATGGATAAGCTGATAGGGCTTGAGGGTATAATCTGGGCGCAGCCCGCTGCGGACTATGTATGTATTGTTGCAAGTTTAATAATGTTTAAAATTGTAATGAACAAATTGGAAAAAGGACGGGAATAACCCGTCCTTTTAAATTTCTATAACCTCATATTTGTGCTTGACGTAAGGCAAAAACTTTTCTAATATATCCTTCGTTTTAACGCACATATAGTCCGTTGTTGTACCGTCAGTACAGCCGTATTTTTCATCCTTTAAAACCTCGCTGTCAAAGACGGTGCGGATTTCGTTTTTCTTATCAAGCAGAAGCCCGAAAACCGTTGTAGCTCCTACCTCAACGCCCACCTTTTCAAGCAGCAGCTCTGGCGGTGCAAACGAAACGCGCGATACTCCGAGCGCCGCACCGAAGTTTTTGGTAACAAACGGCTTTCCGTCAGGCATAACAAAAAGGTAAAAGCTCGTTTTCTGGCGGTTACAGAGGAACAGCGTTTTGATAACCGTACAGTCAAGCGCTTTGTTGATTTCAACGCAGTCCGCCATTGTTACCGCGGGGTCGTTATCCACCCTTTTATATTCAATATTCAGCTTTTCAAGCGTTTCATAGACCTGTTTTTGCAGGTCTGTTTTAAATTCCGCCGGCGGCGTCATATACGGCTCGCTTACTCTCATATTCTTCTCCAAAAATTTATTCCATCATAATTAATACTCAAACAGGGCGGGCTATGCCCGCCCCTTTAATTAGGATTTATTTCTTAACTGCTTGTACGATGCCTTCTGCAAGGCCCGCAACCGACTGAATTTCGGACGGGATAATGATTTTTGTTGCCTGACCGTCCGCTGCTTTTGCAAAGGCTTCCATAGCCTTGAGCTTAAGCACTGCGTCGTTTGCGTTAGCCTCGTTAAGCATTTTAATTGCGTCCGCAGTTGCCTGCTGAACCTTGGTGATAGCCTCTGCCTCACCCTCGGATTCACGGATTTTGGCTTCCTTAACAGCCTCTGCACGAAGGATTGCGGATTGCTTTTCAGCCTCTGCCTCAAGGATTTTACTTTCCTTATGTCCTTCTGCAACAAGGATTCTGGATTGCTTTTCACCCTCTGCGCGAAGGATAGCCTCACGGCGCTCACGCTCTGCCTTCATCTGCTTTTCCATTGCGTCCTGAATTTCACGCGGAGGAATAATGTTTTTAAGCTCAACACGGTTTACCTTAATGCCCCACGGGTCAGTCGCTTCGTCAAGGATAACGCGGATTTTTGCGTTAATGGTATCACGGGAGGTAAGAGTTGAGTCAAGCTCTAATTCACCGATGATGTTACGAAGGGTTGTTGCCGAAAGGTTTTCAATAGCCGAAATCGGGCTTTCAACACCGTAGCAGTAAAGCTTGGGGTCCGTAATCTGGAAGAACACAACCGTATCAATCTGCATTGTTACGTTATCCTTTGTAATAACGGGCTGCGGCTTGAAGTCTACAACCTGCTCTTTAAGGGAAACGGTTTTTGCAATTCTGTCAATGAACGGGATTTTTACGTGAAGTCCGGTGTCCCAGGTGGTGAAATATGCGCCGAGCCTTTCAATAACGAAAGCCTTTGACTGCGGTACAATTCTGATGTTTGTTAAAACAAGTGCTGCAACAGCAATAAAGATTAAAATTAAAACAATGATTAACGGATTCATAATTATCTCCTTTTCAAAAAATTATTTATTGTTTATTTTGCGCTAACTATAAGCTTTACTCCGTCGATTTTTTCAACGGTTACAATGCTGTCCTTGGGAATTATGCTTTTATCGGAGGAGCGTGCGGTCCATACTTTACCGTCCGCCTTAACAAGCCCCGTCGGAAGCAAATTATTGATTTCTTCAATTACCACGGCTTCCTGCCCTATACAGCGGTCAGCGTTTGTTTTTTCAACCTTTGAATTAAGACGTTTCTTAATTATAGGTCTTGTGGCTATAAGCGTTAATACCGATACGGCAACGAATACTATAAGCTGAAGCTTAATATCTCCGCCGGCGAACGCGGTAATCAGCGCGCCTATTGAGCCGAGCACAAACCAAATTGACACAAGCTGAGCAGTTATTCCCTCAAGAAATCCGAAGGCAACTATTGCAACCGCCCATAAAATATACATTTTTGTCATCCTACTCTCTCCTTTCCCTTTATTGATACGAAAACAGTTATATTATATACATATTATATTGCGTTTTGCGCGTTTCACTATTTCCATATCTTGACCGTATTATACCATATTTTGCGGATTTTTTCAATATGTTGGGGTTGAGTTGTTATGAGATTTACAATCTGTTAATAAATTGATACTACCCCTTGTATTCGGTTAACCCCCGTGTTATTCCTGTGGTATATTTAGATTTTCTTACCATATCTTACAGGCTGTCAAAATAGTTAAAAAATTAACGAAAAAATATTTTTCCGTTTAATATTCGTTTAATATTCGGGGTATATTGTTTAACCAACGAAGGGATAAAACCTTCGGAAACACTTTTCATATATACTCTCCTTACAAAGGAAAAGCCGCTATCCTCCCCTCTCAGGCGGCTTTTTCTTTTTGCAAAAAAAAAGGACTGCAAGGGGCGTCCTACATAAATAGGGTTAGTCCAAAAATCGCCCCTTTTTCGCAATAACTGTATTAAAATGTCCGCTAAGGCGTCAGCCTGAGCGGACATTTATGCTTTGTTCTTACGAAAAATTGACTGATTTTGGA
>JAFYGD010000238.1 GCA_017543415.1 Eubacterium sp.
AACATAGTTTGAGCGTTTTTTAAAACAATATTAATTACAAAATGTTGTTAAATTGAAACCTCGTGGGCAATATTGTAAAGGTCCATATCAATTGACTTTTTCATGCTGAGAGCTTCAAAAATATCAAAGTCAAGAACCTCTTCCTTCTGGGCTGCCACAACGCGGTTGCCGATATCCTTCATAAGCAGCTTAACTGCATAGTTGCCCATACGGGTTGCCATAATTCTGTCCTTGGCTGTGGGATAACCGCCGCGCTGAGTATGGCCGAGCACGGTATAACGGCTTTCAACGCCTGTTTTTGCCTGAATTTCCTTTGCAAGCTCCTGAACGTCAAGGCCTACGCCCTCTGCAACGATAATAATGAAATGCTTTTTATCGGTACGCTGGGTTTTCTTCATACGCTCAATAACGTGCTTTTCAATTTCAAACGGAATTTCGGGAATAAGAATTGCGGTTGCGCCGCATGCGATACCGGAATTGAGCGCAAGGTAACCCGCGCGCCTTCCCATAACCTCAATTACCGAGCATCTGTCATGAGATTCTGCTGTATCACGAAGACGGTCAACCATTTCCATAATAGTATTAAGGCAGGTATCGTAACCGATTGTATAATCGCAGCAGGCAATATCGTTATCAATAGTGCCGGGAATACCAACGCAGGGTACGCCGCGTTCACTGAGGTCACGCGCGCCGCGGAACGAACCGTCGCCGCCGATAACAACAACGCCCTCAATGCCGTACTCACGGCAGGTGCGGATAGCCTTGCGCATACCTTCTTCGGTTGCAAATTCTGCGCTTCTTGCGGAATAAAGGATAGTACCGCCGCGGTTGATAATATCGGAAACCGAACGTAAATCCATTTCTATAAAGTCGCCGTTAATAAGGCCGTTATAGCCTCTTAAAACGCCGAGTACCTTTATGCCGTTTTCACATGCCGTCCTTACAACCGCACGAATTGCAGCATTCATACCGGGAGCGTCGCCGCCGCTTGTTAAAACCGCAATTGTTTTCATAATATATTCCTCCGTTATCACGAATTATATTAATAATTGTCAGGGCTTTTATTTTAGCACTAACTTAAAAAAAGTCAATAGTTTATTTAATAAGGGCAACATTTTGCTCGCCGAGAATACGTTTGAGCTCGGAAAGCATTGTTGCATTTACATCCACCCAGTCGGCTGACGGCTGACGGATATACTTACCCTCATCCTCAAAATAGAAGTACAGCGGAAGCTGACCTTCAAAGATAGAGGTAACCGTTTTGGCTTTGCTTATTCTTTCATCGCTTTTTGATGTGAATTTAAGGTAGAGCCCAACGCGTTTTGAGGAGCTTTTTTTCTTTTCAGGCTCACCCGTAGGCACGGGCGTATTGCCCGATAAATCGGGTCTGAACACAGTATCGACAAGGATTTTTGCGTCCTTTTCCTCCTCAAGAGAAAGCGTTCCGCCAACGCCTATAACTCCGCCCTCGGTTATAAGCGGAGCATATTCGGCAAACACTTTCGGGAACAGAATCACCTCAATCGTTCCGTACAAATCCTCAAGCGTAACGAAAGCCATATCGGCTTTGTTTGCCCTTGTTTGCTTAATTGTTATATGGGTAATAATTCCGCAGAGGATTACCCTTGAACGGTCACGGTAGTTCGTAACTTCCTTTGACGCTTCAAGCAGCTCATAAGTTTTTGCACAGCCCGAGGAATTGACGAAATCCTCATACTTATCCATTGGGTGACCCGAAAGATAGAGCCCCGTCATTTCCTTTTCCATGGCAAGAAGCTCTGATTTAGAAAACTCCTCAACGTCGGGCAGTTCAAAGCTACTGCCGAATTCCTCGCTTATATCAAACAGACCTACCTGGCCGTACATTGTTTTTTTATGCTCTTCCTCAATATTTGAAACAAGCACGGGAAGCCCCTGAAGCATCTGACGGCGGTTAGAATCAAAGCAGTCCATAGCGCCGCAGCGGATAAGGCTTTCAACTGCGCGGCGGTTGAAATGGGCGCTTTGCATACGCTCACAGAAATCAAAAATGTTTTTGAAAGCACCGTTTTTGCGTTCCTCAATTATTTCATTAATAAACTCGTTGCCGAGGTTTTTAATTCCGAGCAGACCGTAATTGATAACGTTTCCGCTTGCGGTAAATCCCTTCATTGAGGAATTGATATCGGGCGGCGCAAGGCGAAGCCCGAGGCGCTTACACTCTGCAATATAGCGCGCAACCTTATTTGAGCTGTCAAGCACGGAGGTTAAAAGCGCAGCCATAAACTGAGCGGGATAATAATATTTAAGATAGGCGCACTGATAAGCGACAAGCGCATAACAGGCGGCGTGGGATTTATTAAACGCGTAGGAGGCAAAATCAGTCATTTTGTCAAAAATTGAATTTGCAACGCTTTCGGGAATACTGTTTTTCTTACAGCCCTCAATAAAGGTTGTACGCTCTTTTTCCATAACGTCGTGCTTTTTCTTGCTCATTGCTCGGCGAACAACGTCCGCCCTGCCGAACGAATAGCCCGCGAGCGAGCGGAAAATCTGCATAACCTGCTCCTGATAAACCATACAGCCGTAGGTGTTTTTCAGTATCGGTTCAAGCAGCGGAGTTTCGTATCTGATTTTGCTTCTGTTTTTTGAATTTTCAATAAAGGTATCAATCTGGCTTGCGGGACCCGGACGGTAAAGCGAGGTTGCGGCTATTAAATCCTCAAGCCGCGAGGGCTGAAGGTTCATAAGCATCTGCTTCATACCGCTGCTTTCAAACTGGAATATACCCTCGGTTTTGCCGCGGGCAAAAATTGAATAAACCTTTTCATCATCAATAGGGATGTTTTTAATATCAATTCCTGCGGCTTTTGCGGCGGTATCAATAACTGTAAGCGTACGCAGACCGAGGAAGTCCATTTTCAGCAGACCAAGCTCCTCAAGGGTTGTCATAATATACTGCGTTACAAC
>JAFYGD010000022.1 GCA_017543415.1 Eubacterium sp.
AGCGTACTGCGCCCGCGGGCTTTTTCCACGAAAGCTTTATGCTGCTCTTTGTGATTTTAGCCTGCTTTAACTGAAGCGCGTTGAATACCGTTCCTGCAGGGTCGGTTTCGGATGAATATTTAACAAGATACTTTTCGGCAACGCTTTCGGAAGCGCCCTCGCCGAGAGCCGTTCCGTCCTTGCCCTTTTCTTCGGCGGAGCCGCCGGTGATTCCGCTTCCCGGAGGAACGGTTGACATTGAATACGGGTCATCCGCAAACTTTAAAATTATCTGCGGTTCGCTCGGGTGAGCGGTGTTGGTGTCGTTAACATAACTGATAATGCTGTCATTGGTACTCTTTGTGTAAACCGTTACCTGGTTTGTATTCATGGTTCCGCCTATCGCCTGTGCAATTCTGGGATTGCCGGAATCTCCGCTCGAAAGATAGGGGTTGGTTTCAAGGTAATAGGTTGTAAGGTTTGTGCAGCCCGCAAACGCGTTTTCACCGATATAGCTGACGCTTCCCGCAATTGCAAGTTCCGTAATGGTGGTGCAGCCTTCAAAAGCTTTGCTTGAAATTGCTTCATAGCCCTTGGGAATTGCAACCTTAATCGGATGGGTTGTCTTGAACACGGTGCCGTTTCCGTCACCGACAATAAATCCCGTTCCTTCTATTGCGGGATAGGTTTTGCCGTTGATAGTCAGCGACTGCGGACGCGGCATTTCAATTACCGTTGCCGTGCCTTTGTATTCAACAACAAATACACTGTGAAGTTCTTTTGAATCCGCACCCGCCCAAACATCATAAACAAAGCCGTCCTTTTCTACGGAAAAATGGACTTCTTCCTCGGCAAGCGCGGGGGTCTGCGGCAGAATTAAAAGAACCAACGCAAGTAACAACGCGGTTAATTTACTGATTTTAACGTTTGTTTTCATCTGTATCCTTCCTTTCGCAAAAGCTACGGTAAAACCGCTTTTTATTTATTATATCATACCTATAATAAATCTGCAATTACGAATAAAAAAAGCACCCTTCCGGATGCTTTTGAATTATTTACCAGCCGAGCCTTACGATTGTAATATCGCAGGAGCCCGTTCCGTAGCGGTAGCAGGCTGCGTGGCCTTCGGGAGTGAATATATCAATTCTTCCCACTGCGGAAAGTCCGCTGCCTCCGCGGTCAACAACCGTATACATTACGCCGTCAACGTTGAGAACAGTACCGAGCGGAAGCCAGTTACAAGCGATGTAGTACGGGTTTTTCATACCGTTGGAAATCCTTTTACCGCTTGAGGTAATTCCGCTGTTTGAGCCGTTACAGGTTGCGCAAGCACAGTAATGGGTATATCTTCCGTCAATGTGCTGGCCTACCGTGTAGCCCCACTTTGAGGTAACGCCGTTGGGCTCAATATCCTGCGCGCCTTCGGGCTTCTTTGTACCTACCTTAACTACCTTCTGCTTTGCCTTTTTAACAACAACAGACTTAATCTTGGTCTTTTTAACCTTTTTGCCGTTAACGTACTTAACTCTGTAGGTTACCTTTTTCTTACCGTTTTTGCCTTTTTTAACAACCTTGGTTTCGCCGACGAACATATCGTCGTCCTTAACGGTTTTGGTTGTGTACTTGATTTTCTTTGTAACGGTTTTTTCCTTATAGCTTACTCTGTAAACCTTAACCGTCATATTAGCCTTGAGCGCCTTGTCAAGCGCGGGCTTTGTATAATCCTTGCCTTCAAGGGTAACGCCTGCTTCCTTAAGAAGGTCTGCAACGGTTCCCTCAATAACACTGTACGCCTGTGTTTTACCGTCAACACGGAGCTTTACGCTGAAAACGGGCTTGATTTTAAGAACCATACCGTCCTTAACCGCCTCGTCAAGCGCATAGTTTACTCTTTCGCTGCTTTTGAGCTCAACGTTCATTTCGCTGAGAGCCTCGCTTACGGTGTTTGAGTAAACGTTATAATTAGTAATGCTGTTATTGCGTTCAACATTAACCGATTTAAGAGTGTTGATTACAATTATGCCGCCCTCACCCTGAACGTAGCCGGAAAAATCGAGCTTATCGTCGTCTTCAAGTGTGATTCCTGCTTCGGTGAGAATTTCGATAGGTTCCGTTTCAGTAGTTGCAACAGTTCTTTCCTGCGCGTCTTTAACGATTTTTACATCTACTGTGCTGTTGTCAGCTGCAAAAACAACCGATGCAAAAATTGACACGATAATGAAAAGAGCAATTACAGTTGAGGCTGCGGTTTTGAAATACCGTTTGCCTGCAGCTATTGATTGGTTAGTCATCTTTATCTCCTTTAATTATCCGAACACGGTTTTATTTGGCGCAAACGCCATACCCTGTTCACATCAAACAGTGTGCATTATAGCACAATTCTGTATATTGTCAACAAAACAAAACTGAAAATTTTGTATCATTTGCACAAATTCGTTGCCTGCGATAGGCTAATCTGCCCCGTTTTAGTCCAAATGTAGTGGTTACACGCTTTAACGCTTTACTATAAAAAAGCGATTTTTTGTTAAAAATGGAAGAAAATGGCTACCCCGTTTTTTACAAATTGTAACTTTTAGGGTGTTAAAGGTTACAAAAATACTACATCTTGCGTCAGCCCACGGTATATGCGGGTGTTCAAAACCATATGTAGTCGGCTTATTTAACATTTATATAATTAGGCATATATAATATATAAATAAGCCTTATAATACTTATATACAAAAGTAATGATTTCCTATTACCTTTATAACCTTGCGGGAGCGCATCCACGCGTTGCTTGTTTTTGCGGGATTATAGTAATATATTGCGCCGCCCGTCGGGTCCCAGCCGTTCATGGCGTCCTGCGCGGCTCTTTTTGCGCTGTCAGCAACGGGGGCGTACCAGTTGCTGTCGTTTACGCAGGAAAACGCACCGTTCTGATATACCACCCCGCTTATCGTATCCGGAAACGAGGGGTGCGCTACCCTGTTAAGAACAACCGCGCCTACCGCAACCTGTCCCTCATAGCTTTCTCCGCGCGCTTCTGCTGAAATAACCTTGGCAAGAAGATTAACCTCCGCGGCGGTATACTTTGTTGAGCTGCCTCCGAAACGGTGTTTTTATCCGGCCGTACAAAAAAGACTATTCTTTCAAAATACGGCGATTCCGTATTCGTAACCTCCAGAATTTGTTTGTTAATTCCCTTTAACATTCCGTCACCCCGCATTGAATTATACAAATAGTGTTATACGCTTTGGTAATTTTTATTCAGCAAAGGCTTACGGGAATTTTGTTAAATTCGTGCAGAAATTTTTACTTGACAACGCATTGTAATAACGCTTTGTAATATCGGGGCTGAAAAATGCAATGTGGAAAACTCGGTGGAAAATGGGTAAAACTTTGCGAAATACCGCTATATTGCGGAATTTTTAAGTGTTGAAAACTCATTTTCACGCGCGAAAGCGTAAGTTTTTCACATTTTACACATAGTTTTTAACATTACAAAATTGTTATAATTTTTTGTATATTTTGCTGTTTTTATCTTTCCCTCTTGACAAAAAAATGTTATAATCATTTTATTACAACCTGTGATATAAGAGGGTAAAAATGGAATACAAAATTACGGGTAACGACATTTTCGTTACGGGCGTTGACTGCCTTGACCTTGACCTTACGCTTGACTGCGGCCAGGCGTTCCGCTGGGAAAAGCAGCCCGACGGCTCCTACAGCGGCGTTGCGGGCGGTTATTTCCTGAATGTTGCAAAGGAAAACGGCACCCTGATATTTAAAAACACAAGCGAAAAGGCGTTTCTTGATTTCTGGGTGCATTATTTTGACCTTGAGAAGGACTACGCCGCAATCTGTGAAAGGCTGAAGGGCGACAGTCTGCTTTCCTCAACGATTGATTCGTACTACGGTATACGCATTTTGAACCAGGAAAGCTGGGAGGCTCTCTGCTCCTTCGTTATCAGCCAGCAGAACAACATAAAAAGAATAAAGCTTATAATCGGCAGGCTTTGCAGCGCTTACGGACGCGACCTCGGCGGCGGGCATTTCACCTTCCCGAGCGCAGAAACGCTTTCAAAGCTTTCCGTTGAGGATTTTGAAGCGCTCGGAACGGGCTACCGCGCAAAGTACCTTGAAAAGCTTTCAAAAGCCGTTGCCTCGGGCGAAATTGACCTTGAAAAAATCAAAAGCCTTGAGCTTGAGGACGCGCGCAGGGAGCTGCTTAACATATACGGAGTCGGAATTAAGGTTGCAAACTGCGCCCTGCTTTTCGGCTTTGGATTTTACTGGGCGTTCCCCGTTGACGTATGGATGAAGCGCGTTATGGAGCGCTACCCGAACGGGCTTCCCGAATGCTTTAAGGGTATAGAGGGAATTGCCCAGCAGTACCTTTTCCACTGGGCAAGGAACAATTTATAGGAGGAGTTAATATGAAAACCTTTTTAAAAATACTCTGCGCGTTTTTTGCGGTAATACTTGCGGTTGTAATTGTTTTCGGCGCGCTTGATACCGCCTACTATTCACATTACAAAAAGGCAAAGAGCGAATTTGACATTTCCGCTGCTGAAAAGACGGACGAAATAACGCTTATGAGCGTTAACGTAAGAACCTGGAGCCCGACTGACGTGCTTAAAAAGAGCTGGTTTTACCGCGCGGACCTTATTGTTAAAAACATAGCCGACACCGCGCCGGATATTATCGGCTTTCAGGAGGTAACTCCGGTACATTACAAGTACCTTACCGAAACGCTCAAGGGCTACGACAACGTTATTGCATACCGCGATAACAGCCCCCTGCACGAGGCGTGCCCCGTATTTTACAGCACGGAGCGCTTTGAGCTGACGGACAAGGGCTCCTTCTGGCTTTCCGAAACGCCGGAGGAAATGAGCAAGGACTGGGGCGCAGCGTGTTACCGTATCTGCTCCTACGTTATCTTAAAGGATAAAACAAATAATAAGCAGCTTGTTGTTTTCAACACACACCTTGACCATATAAGCGACGAGGCAAGGATTAACGGAATCAACGTTGTGCTTGATAAAATTAAGCAGTTCGGCGGCCTGCCCAGCGTTATTATGGGCGACTTCAACGCCGACGAGAGCAGCGAAACCTACGCCGCCGCAACCGGGCTTTTCCTTGACGCCAAATATCAGACGGAGAATACGGACAGCGGCGCAACCTATCAACAGTGGGGCAAAAAGCTTGACGACGAAAACATTGATTACTTTATGATTTCCAAAACGGGAATAAAGGTAAACGAATACAAGGTAGTTGACACCACCTATGACGGCGTTTACCCGAGCGACCATTTTCAGATAATGATAAAGATTAACCTTACCTAAAAAAGACGGGCTCTGCGCCCGTCTTTTACGTTATGTTTTCAAGGTCAAGGCGCAGCCTTATTTTATCCGCAACCATTGCAACGAATTCGGAGTTTGTAGGCTTTCCCTTCTGGGCGTTTACCGTATACCCGAAATATGAGGAAAGCACCTCAATGTCGCCCCTCTTTTTACACAGTGTTACCCCGTAACCAAGCTCCTTAAACAGCCCTTCACATTCCTTTGAAAATTCGCTGCTGTCGTCTGCAATAAGCACCTTATATGCGTTGCCGTTCATAAATCTTACCTCCTGTTTTTTCCACATATTACCATAGAAAACTCTAAAAATCAATAATTTTTTCACTTTTAAATATGAAAAATATTCACATTGTTAAAATTGTAGAAAACTTCCCCAAATGGCAACAAAAACCGACAAAGCAAAAAGAGTATTGAAAAATATTTTCAAAGTGATATAATATTTTTTAGTTTATAACAAAAGGAGATGCTTTTATGGAAAAGAAAAATATTGACTGGGGTTCACTCGGCTTTGCTTACACTCCCACCGATTACCGCTTTGTTGCAAATTTCAAGGACGGCAAGTGGGAAGAGGGAGAGCTTACAACCGACGCAACCGTTACAATGACCGAATGCGCAGGCGTTCTTCAGTATTCCCAGAGCTGCTTTGAAGGCCTTAAGGCTTACACAACGGCTGACGGCAGAACAGTTTGCTTCCGCCCCGACCTTAACGCTGCAAGAATGGCGGATTCCTGCCGTGTTCTTGAAATGCCCGTTTTCCCTGAGGACAAGTTTGTTGAGGCGGTTAAGGCTGTTGTTAAGGCTAACGAGGCGTGGGTTCCGCCCTATGGCAGCGGCGCAACCCTTTACATCAGGCCGTATATGTTCGGCTCAAACGCAGTAATAGGCGTTAAGCCTGCGGACGAATATCAATTCAGAATGTTCTGTACTCCCGTTGGACCTTACTTCAAGGGCGGCGCAAAGCCGATTACAATCCGCGTTTCACATCTTGACAGAGCGGCTCCCCGCGGAACCGGCCACATCAAAGCAGG
>JAFYGD010000239.1 GCA_017543415.1 Eubacterium sp.
AGAAAGCGCACAGGAACCTTATCCTTAACATAATCGGTTCTGCAATTTATCTTCTTTTAATCATTGTGGTTTACCTCGGCGTAAGCTTTGTAACGAAGGCATGGAACATGACCTGGGCAATCGTTGTTGACGGCGTGCTTTTATGGGTTGTTTACCTTCTTTCGCTCGGAGTACGCAAATTCACCTCAATGAAAAGAATTTTCCATATTATTGCGCGCGCCTTCCTTGCCGGGGCAATAATTGTAAGCACCGTTGCGGTTTTCCTTTTTGTTGTTGCCGTTACGGATAACACAACGCCCAACCGCTGGTTAATTGTTATTTTCGGCTTAATGGCAATGTTTGTTTTTGACGGACTTTACGCCAGCGTTGCGGGGCACCGCCTTGCAATAATCAACTGGCTGCTTTACATTCCCGTAATTGCAACGTTTTTGTTTATTATAATCGGCGCGCTTGCAATTATGCCGTGGAGCGTTGCGTGGATTATTATTCCGCTTTCGCTGATTTTAGACCTTGCAATCATTCTTATTGCAATAGGCAAAAACAAGCTTGAAAAACTGGAGGTGGCTGACGCATGGAACGAAAACTAAACGCAGAATTATGGGATAAAATGCACTACCTCTTCCGTGATTTTAACGACAGAATGGTTCACGTTGAGCTGCATTACGATTTTGAAATCAACATTGACGCGCTTAAAACCGTTTTAATCTGCTTTTTTGAAAAGGCTCCCGTTCTTCACTCCTCCTTTACCGATAACCGTATCCACCCCTACTGGACGGTTAAGGATTACCACATAAGCGACGTTTTAACCGTTAAGACCGTCAGCGAGGAGGAGCTTGACGCGGAAATCAACAACTTCCTTGTTCAGTACATCCCTCCCGACGCGGATATTCAGATGAAGGTAGCCGTTTTCAACCACGGCGGTAAATCAACGCTCTGCCTTGTTGAAAATCATATGTGTATGGACGGCGGCGACCTTAAGTACTTTATGGCTGCCCTTTGCAAAAACTACACGGATTTTGTTGAAAAGGGTATCAGCCCCGTTGATTTGAGAACGGGCACCCGCTCCTACGAAGCCGTTTACGAGGACTTTTCGCTTGCCGAGCGTAAAATGGCAAAGGGTCTTTACAAAAACATAAACACCAAGGACGACCACGCCTTTCCGCTTACGCCGGACAATATCCGCGACCGTTCTTTCATTGCAAGGCGCAAGCTTTCAGCGGAAAAGTTTGACCAAATCCGCGCGGCGGGAAAGCAGCGCGGCGCAACAATAAACGATATGCTGCTGACGGCATATTTCTGGGCGCTTTACGAGCTTGCAATGTTTAACCCGTTTGACAGCGTTTCAATCTCCTGCGCAATAGACCTTCGCCGTCACATTAAAGACAGCGAGGGACAGGGTGTAACAAACCAGACCGCCTGGATGCAGTGCAAGGTTCCGCAAAGGGGAAACGATATTTTTGAAACCCTTGACTACGTAATTAATTCCTCAAATCAGTTCAAACAGGACCGTTTTATGGGACTTCACGGACTTCCGCTGCTTTCGCTCGGATATAAGATTATGCCGCTTGCGGCAAGCGAGGAAATAATCAAGGTGGGCTATGCAAACCCGCTGCTTGCAATGAGCAACATCGGTATTCTTGATGTTCAGAAGC
>JAFYGD010000240.1 GCA_017543415.1 Eubacterium sp.
AAAGAATATAATATGATCATAATTATTATATAAAAATATAAACAAATTCAAATTTAAATATATCTTTAAACATTTTAAACATTTTATATCAATATAATAATAATCTTCAATTTAATATGTATTTATTTAAAATATTATTTTCGTTACCATATATACTTTATTGTGGTAGACCTGTAATAAAAGCATTATCATCATTATTTTCATCTTTGTTTTCTTTATTTTTATCTTCATTATTTTCTTTTTCATTATTTGTACCATTATTTTCCTCATTTTTATTTTGTTCTTCTTTTTTCTTTTTTTTTGGTTTAATTCCTTTAAAAACATAATCATTTACTTCTTCTTTAGTATATTCGACATCACTATGTAAAATAAGTTGTAGTCTGTCCATCATTACTTGCCTGTCTTTATTAATTTCTTCTTCTAATCTTCTTCGTTCTTCATTTTCTTCATTTTTTTTATCTATTTTTTCTTGCAGTTCTTGTGACCTTCTTGTCATGCTTTGGAACTTTAGAGATCTTATATATTCCTTAACGTTTTCTTCTCTTAAATATTTCGTTCTTTGATTAGTTGCAGATATGTATAATTTATTATATTTACTTAGATTTTCTTTTTCTTTATCTTCTTTTGCTATTTTCACCGGGTCAAAGCCTTTGCCCTTAAAGGCAAAGTCCGCAAAGAAGGTCATGGTATAGTCCGGCATCCAGCCCGTTAAAAGAGCAACGCCGAAAAGGCCTATACCGAAGGTGACAATCTCTGACGGCTTCATATACTTCTTTTCCGCAGGCACGGCGCTTGCCGCAGCCGCGGATTTTTTCTTAGCCATAAGAAAACCCCTTTTCATAATATATTCAATTTATTATATCAAATTATTAATAATTATACAAGTAAAAAAAAGGACCACCGTAACCGGTGGTCCCTAAATCCCTAATTCCGAATTATTTTATGATTGTTCCCATTGTGTTGGGCGCCATGCCTGCTGCATTTGCTTCGTCAGTATCAATATGCATTGCAAGCGCGTACTTTTCGGAAACGCGAACTACAACGTCGCCGAAAACAAGGCTTCTCTCATTGGCCGTAGGAATTTCTACGGAAACGATTTCACCGTTTACAAGGCCGAGAGCCTCTGCGTCTGCGGGAGTTGCGTGGATGTGACGCTTTGCAGCGATTACGCCGTGGTCAATTTCAATTTCACCGCAGGGACCTACGATTTTGCAGGCGCCTGTTCCGGCTAAATCTCCGCTCTCTCTTACGGGGGCGGTAACGCCGATTGAACGCGCGTCAGTGAGAGAGAGCTCAACCTGAGTTTCGGGCCTTACGGGACCGAGGATTGAAACTGCGGGAAATTCGCCCTTTGCGCCGATTACCCTTACTCTTTCTTCACAGGCGAACTGACCCGGCTGTGAAAGCCATTTTTTGCAGGTGAGCTCATAGCCCTTGCCGAAAAGGATTTCAAGGT
Source organism: Eubacterium sp. (assembly GCA_017543415.1). Lineage (GTDB taxonomy): Bacteria > Bacillota > Clostridia > Oscillospirales > Acutalibacteraceae > Eubacterium_R. The sequence continues at coordinate 1,457 of JAFYGD010000240.1, forward strand.
GTTCCTGTGAAACGTGAACGTGACGTGCGGAAATTTCAACTAATACCTGATTTGCCATATTATTTTCTCCTTGTTTATTTATTTACCTGCCTATTTTATAACAAATAAGATTGTTTTTCAACCATAAATTTGATATAATTTTAATATCTGATAAAGGGGGCGGAAAATATGACGCTTGACGAGCTTGAAATTAAGTGTAAGGACTGCAGAAAATGCGGGCTCTGCGAGGGCAGAACCAACCTTGTTTTCGGCATAGGAAAAAAGGACGCCGACATTTTGCTGATAGGCGAAGGCCCCGGCGAAAACGAGGATTTGCAGGGCGAGCCGTTTGTAGGCAGAAGCGGAAAGCTGCTTGATAAATTTCTTGAAAGCATTGACCTTTCACGCAATAAAAACGTTTACATTGCAAATATGGTAAAATGCCGCCCGCCGCATAACCGCGACCCGAAGCCCGAGGAGCAGGATATGTGCATAGAGTGGCTGCGCGAGCAGTTTAAGATTATCCGTCCCAAAATCATTATCTGTGTTGGCAGAATTTCTGCGCAGAAGCTTATATCCCCCGATTTCAGGGTAACGCAGCAGCACGGCGAATTCATTGAAAAGGGCGGAGTTTTGATGATGGGCACCTTCCACCCCGCCGCAATACTGCGCAATCCGAACAACAAGGAGCTTGCATTTCAGGACTGGTTAAAGGTAAGGGATAAAATTAAAGAGCTCGGCATTGAGATATAAAAAAAGCACCCTGCGGGGTGCTTTTTTATTACTTTCTCTTGATGCCCTTTGAGGTTTCAAGGAATTCGTCGCTTGCCGGATAGTGGTTCTTATAGGAAATGTTAAGAGAAGCGCTCTTATCCTTAATAACAGCGATTGAAGCGTGAGTTACGTTTACGATTGAAATCATTTCGTAGTCAGCCTCAACAATTTCCTTGGTTTTGGTATCAATTTTAACAATACCTGTACCGCCCTTGTATGTTACCTTAACGTTTTCGTCAGCGCCGCCCTGAGTAAAGGATACCATATCAATATCAGCAACAACGCCGCCGATATCGCCGAGAACCTCAAAGAAACGTCCCTGGCTGTCCTCGCCTCTTACGGACATTTCAGCAGCCTTGGGCTGAATGCCGATTGTGATTGTGCCGTCGCCGTTATCCTTAACATAGCATGCAAGAACGTCCTCTGCGGTAAAGTGAGAGGTTCTGAAATCCCAGTCGTTCTTCTTATGGTCGTCGTCCTTGTTATTATCAAGGTCGGGGTTTCTGTTGTAGCACGGAACAAGACCGTAAGGTGTGGGCTTGAACATACCGTCCATAATTCCGGGAACAAGGTTGTTAACGATTGAGTTAGCCTTGCCGTCAATCATAACGTCGCCGATAGTCATTTTTTCATCGCCGAGTAATTTATAATAAGTAACGGTATTTCCGCCTTCTGTATATTCAGCAGTTAATGATTTTGTATAGTCATAAGCCTCTACATAGTACTTAACTACGTCCTCAACGGATTTGAACTCAACTCCGCCGTAGGTGCCTGCTTCAAACTGTGCTTCAAGAACAACGGTGTCTTCACCTGTGCCGCCCTCTTCGCCGCCTTCTTCGCCGCCCTGAGCGCCGCCGTTTTCCCAGGCGCCGGATTTAACGTCCTGAATAGCCTGGATTGTTCCGTTGGTTACGTAGTTGATTTTTGCACAGCCTGCAAAGGAAGCAACAAGAGCTGCAACCATAGCCAAACAAAGAACTGCCTTAAACACTTTTTTCATAATTGGGATTCCCCTTTCAAAATTATCTTCTTTAAAAAGAAGAAAGCATTACATAATAAATTTATTATAAATTTCACAAAAAGTCAATACTTAAATATAAATAATTTATAAAAGATTTTCATTTTAACTTGATTTTCAGGTTGTTTAAATGTATTTATTGTGGTATAATCACGGTGTAAAAAATTACGGAGGTGTTACATATGAGATGTAAAAACTGCGGTTCCGAAAACGATAACAACTTATATATCTGCCAAAACTGCGGTTCTCCCCTTTACGACGAGGAAGAACCCGTAAACGCAGGCGAGGACGCAACAAAGGTTTTCAGCGCCGTTTCAGACGGTGAGGACAAGCCGCTCAGAAGTAACGAGGAAAGGCTTGAAAAGGAACGCGAGGAAAAGAAAAAGAAGCAGTCAATTGCTATAATTGTTGCGCTTTGCGTTATTCTTGTTGCAATTATTGCGGGAATTATTGCAATGGCGCTTTCAAACAAGAATAAGACCCCGGAAACCACCGTTCCCGTTTCCGTAAGCGAAGCCACAACCGAAAGCACTACGGAAACCACTACCGAAACCACAACGGAAACGACAACCGAATCAACAACAAAGGAAACCACAACGGAATCCACAACAACGACCACCACTACCGAGGCCAACGTTACCTACACCCTTACCACCTCTTCAAACGACGGCGGTGAAACAGAGGGAGACGGTACCTACGAGCTCGGCGAAAACGCAACAGTAATTGCACGCCCCGACGACGGCTACGCCTTTGACGGCTGGTACAACGGAAGCAAGAAGGTTTCAAGCAGCACGGCTTACACCTTTACCGTAACGGGCAACGTTAACCTTAAGGCTGTATTTACCCTTGTTAACGATGAGGACGGCGACATTGATACTGTTGACGACGAAGACTGATGACAAGAGCAGATAAAGCAAAGGAGCTTTTTATTGAGGGCTATAACTGCTCACAGGCAGTTGCCGCCGCATTTTGCGACCTTATCGGCATGGACGAAAAAACCGCTGTGCGCCTTGTTTCGGGCTACGGCGGAGGAATGGGCAGAATGCGCGAGGTATGCGGCGCGTTTTCAGGCGTTGTGTTTATAATCAGCGCGCTTTACGGCTACGATGAAAAGCAGGATTTTGAGGGCAAAAAACAGCTTTACGCAATTATTCAGGAGCTTGCCGGAAGGTTCAGAAAAGAACACGGCACAATAGTTTGCCGTGAGCTTTTGGGACTTGATAAAAACTCGGCGGTTTCCCCCGTTCCGGAAAAGCGAACGGAAGAGTTTTTCAAAAAACGCCCCTGCCCCGAAATTATTTATACGGCAGCAAAAATACTTGAGGAATATTTAAAAGAGCAGTCATAACGACTGCTCTTTTTTTTGCGAATTATTATTTAACAAATTCCTCGGTAACTTTTACAACATTTTCAGCGCAGAGTCCGTATTCCTTAAGAAGCTCTGCCGCCGGTCCCGATTTACCGAACACGTCGTTAACGCCAATGCGCTTAACGGGAACGGGATAGTTTTCCGCAAGGCAGGAGCATACGGCTTCGCCGAGTCCGCCGATGATGTTATGCTCCTCTGCTGTGATAACTTTACCGGTTTTCTTTGCGGAAGCGATAACAAGCTCTTTATCAAGCGGCTTGATTGTTGCCATATTGATAACCTCGGCGTCGATACCCTTCTTTGCAAGCTCTTCGGCTGCGTCAATAGCTTCGGCAACCATAAGGCCCGTTGCGATAATTGTAACGTCCTTACCTTCTCTTATAAGCTCGCCCTTGCCGATTTCAAAGTTATAATCCTCATCATGGAAAACGCGGACGGCAGACCTGCCGAACCTCATATAAACGGGGCCTTCATACTTATAAGCAGCCTTAACTACCTTCTTTGCCTCAATATCGTCTGCAGGGCAGATAACTACCATACCGGGAATTGAACGCATAAGAGCAAAGTCCTCATTACACTGATGTGAAGCGCCGTCCTCACCTGCGGATATACCTGCGTGGGTTGCGCCGATTTTAACGTTAAGATGGGGATAACCAACGGAATTTCTAACCTGTTCAAAGGCTCTGCCCGCTGCAAACATTGCAAAGCTTGAAGCAAAAGGAACAAGCCCCATTGTTGCAAAGCCTGCTGCGGTACCGATTAAGTCTGCTTCGGCAATACCGCAGTTAAAGTGTCTGTCAGGATGTTCAGCCTTGAATATGCCGGTTTTGGTTGCGCCCGCAAGGTCAGCATCCATTACTACAAGCTTGTCAGCGCCTTCGGCAGCAAGCTCGTTTAAAGCGTGACCGTAGCTTTCACGGGTGGGAATATATTTTACATCTGCCATAACTTACGCCTCCAGTTCCTTTAATTTGGCATTAAGCTCTGCCATTGCTGTTTTATAGTTTTCTTCGTTCGGAGCCTTACCGTGCCAGCCGCAGACATCCTCCATAAACGAAACGCCTTTGCCCTTAACGGTATTCATGATAATTGCAAAGGGCTTGCCCTTGGTTGCGTGGAATTTTTCAAACGCGGAGTCAATTTCGTCAAAATCATTGCCGTTGATAACGCAAACCTCAAAGCCGAACGCCTTAAGCTTTTCGTCAAGCGGCTGAATATTCATAACTTCCGTTGTTCTTCCGTCAATCTGAAGGTTGTTAAAGTCAATGATTACGCAAAGGTTGTCAAGCTTATAGTGAGCAGCGTACATAAACGACTCCCAAACCTGACCCTCCTGGCATTCACCGTCGCCGAGAACGGTGTAAACGTTGATATCCTTTTTAAGGAATTTTGCGGCGTTTGCCATACCTGCGGCAACGCTTACGCCCTGGCCGAGAGAACCGGTTGACATATCAATACCGGGAACGGTATTCATATTAGGATGTCCCTGAAGGAAGGAATCGGACTTACGAAGGGTTTTTAACGCTTCAACCGGGAAAAAGCCCTTGTAAGCACGCGCGCTGTAAACGCCGGGAGCGCAGTGTCCCTTTGAAAGAACAAAGCGGTCTCTATCCTCCCACTTGGGGTCCTTGGGGTTATATCTCATCTCTTTTCCGTAAAGATACGCAAAGACATCAGCTGCGGAAAGCGAGCCTCCCGGATGGCCGGACTGAGCGCAATAGGTGCTTTCGATTACGCCCATTCTGATTTGAGTGGCATAAATCTCAAGCTCTTTTTTGAGTTCAGAATTCATAAAGCATCTCTCCTTATGTTATTATCTTTATTATTTTACCAAATATTTACTTACACTTCAAGAGAAATAACAAAAAATAACGGGAACGCA
>JAFYGD010000241.1 GCA_017543415.1 Eubacterium sp.
CAAGCTTTCCGCCGCGCTTTCTTGCAATCGGCGTAATCGTGTTGTGCGGCTCGCCGTCTGTTTCTGCGTAAATAAACGCCTCCTCGTCGGTGTAGCCTCTCCACTTTTTAAGAATTTTATCAGCAAGCTCGCAAAGCCTTTCAATGCTTTCGCCCTTAATTCTTATAACGCTCATCGGCCATTTAACAATGCCCGCTTCTATATCCTCAAAGCCTTTGAAGGTAACGGGCGTTTCAATTTCAGCCTTTGCCATTGCAAATTCGTAGTGTCCGCCCTGGAAATGCTCATGCGTAAGAATTGAACCGCCGACAATCGGAAGGTCGGCGTTTGAGCCTACAAAGTAGTGGGGGAAAAGCTCAACAAAGCCAAGCAGTTTTTCAAAAGCGCTTTTGTTAATAACCATCGGAATATGCTCGCTGTTAAAAACAATGCAGTGCTCGTTGTAGTAAACGTAAGGGGAGTACTGAAGGAAAAAATCCTCGCCTGCAAGCTTAATCGGAATAATTCGGTGGTTCTGCCTTGCGGGGTGATTAACCCTGCCCATATAGCCCTCATTTTCCTTGCAAAGCTGACATTTCGGATAAGCGCTCTGTTTCATTTTAAGCGCAGCCGCAATAGCCTTCGGGTCCTTTTCGGGCTTTGAAAGGTTAATTGTAATGTCAATGTCGCCGTATTCGGTTTTCGTTATCCATTTAACGTCGTTTTTAATTCTGTATTCGCGTATGTAATCGCTCTTTTTTGCAAGTGAATAGTAGTATTCTGTTGCGCTTTCGGGCGATTTTTCATATTCGGCGTTGAATTTTTTTATTACTTCGCTCGGGCGGGGAGTAAGTATTCCCATAAGCCTTGTGTCAAATAAATCGCGGTAAACAACACTGTCCTCGCAAAGTCCCTTTTCAACCGCAAAGTCAAGGATTACCTTCAGTATTTCCTCAAGAGAGCAGTCCTTTGCCTCGCATTCCTCAAAGCTGTCAAGCCCGAGCGCCTGGCAAAGCTGGTTTATTGCAAAAATTTCGTCTGCCTTTTCAATTAATCCGTTTTTTTCGGCGTACAATGTAAGCGCCTTAATTGCCTCAAAAACAGTCATATTTTTTCCCCTCATAAATTACTTTATTCTATTATAGTAATATTAGATGTCTATTTCAATATAAAAATGAATTTTTAGTTTCTACTTTACATAGTTTTTAAAAAATGGTATTCTATACTTGACTTTGGAAGGTGATAATTATGGAAATATGCGTTTTCGGCGCGGCAAGTAAAACTATTGATGAAAAGTATATTACAGCTGTTGAAGAAATGGGCGAATTCCTTGCAAAAAGAGGACATAACCTTGTTTTCGGCTCCGGCTGTACGGGCTGTATGGGCGCAGCGGCGCGCGGCTTTAAAAAGGGCGGCGGTAAAATCCACGGCGTAATCCCCGAATTCTTCAAGGAGGATTTAAGCGAATTCGTTAACTGGGACTGCGATAAAATGACGCGTACAAAAACCATGCGTGAGCGTAAAGCGGTTATGGAGGAAGAAGCGGACGCGTTTATAATCACTCCCGGCGGCGCCGGTACCTTTGAGGAGCTTTTTGAGGTGCTTACCTTAAAGCAGCTCGGCAGGCACAGAAAGCCGATAGCTATTTATAATATTGACGGCTATTACGATAAGCTTGAAGAGCTTATTGAATATTCAATAGGAACCGAGTTTATAAAACCTACCTGCCGTGCGCTGTATAAGTATTTTGACAGCTTTAATGAGGAAATGCTCGCCTATATTGAGCAGGACGATATTCAGGGCTTGACAGTTCATGATTTTAAGTAGGAGTTGATAATATGAAGGACCATTATATTATTGCAATAGGACGTCAGTTCGCAAGCGGAGGACGTGAAATCGGGCATATGCTTGCAGACAGGCTCGGCATAGGCTTTTATGATTCCGAAGCCCTGCGCGCAGAGGCAAAGGAGCTCGGCATTGAGGAAGGCGTTTTTGACCTTTTTGACGAAAAGCCAACAAGGAGCTTCCTTTTCAGCGTTGTTATGGACCCGTACGCTATTGACAGCGCGGTTAATTCAGGCAAGGTTATTGAAGCGCAGCGCAAGGTTATTCAGGCTGCGGCGGATAAAGGTCCCTGCGTTATAGTCGGAAGAAGAGCGGATAAAATCCTTGAGGATAACAAGGCTGAAACCGTTATCAGCGTGTTTATTGCCGCCGATATGGAGGACAGAATGGAGCGCGTAAAGGAACGCGAAGGCAGCGAAATGAACGAAAAGCAGCTTACCCGCTATATTGAGCGTAAGGACAGGGAACGGGCTTCCTATTATAACTATTTCTTTGACGGAAAGTGGGGAAGAGCTGACAACTATACAATGTGCTTTTCAACCTCACAGATGAAAAAAGATAAAATCTGCGATATTATTATTGACTATATAGAAAGCTTATAAGGAATTACCTATGAAACCTTTATCATTAAAAGAGATTATCAGTGCCGTTAACGCAAAATGCGAATTCAGCGGCGATTTAACCGTAACGGGTATTTCAAGCGACACAAGAACAATTACCAAAGGCGATTTGTTCGTTGCCCTTGTAGGCGAAACCTTTGACGGTAACGACTATGTAAGCGTTGCACAGGAAAACGGAGCCGTTGCGGCAATCTGCTCAAAGCCGGTTGAGTGTAATATCCCGGTTCTTCTTGTTGAGGATACCCTTACCGCGCTGCAAAGCCTTGCCGCTTATTACAGAACCCTGCTCGGCATTAAGGTTGTTGCGCTGACGGGCAGTAACGGCAAAACCACAACGCGCGATATGACAAAGGCTGTGCTTGCTTCAAAGTATAAGGTTTATTCTACGGAAAAGAACTATAACAATGAAATCGGACTTCCCAAAACTATTCTTTCAATGGATGAGGGCTACGATATTGCGGTTCTTGAAATGGGTATGAACCACCTCGGCGAAATCAGCCGCCTTACAAATATTGCAAAGCCGGATGTTGCAATGATTACCAACGTAGGCAAAGCCCATATCGGCAACCTCGGCTCACAGGAGAATATTCTTAAAGCCAAGCTTGAAATCCTTGAGGGGCTCAATCCCGAAGGGCTTGTTATATTTAACGGCGATGACGCTTACCTGAGAAAAGCAGAAACAGGCAGCTTTAAAAAGGCGTTCGTAGGTATAAATTCGGACTGTGAACTCACCGCAAAGGAAATTGAGGTAAACGGCGCTGATACATATTATACCGCCGTTTTTGAAGGTAAGGAATACCGCGGCTCAATCCCGCTTATCGGTAATTACAACGTTCTCAATTCGCTTGAAGCTATGCGCTGCGGACTGCATTTCGGTATAACTCCCGATGAAGCGTTTAAGGCGCTGCAAAGCTATCAGAGCGTTGGTATGCGCTGCGAAGCGGAGGTTATCGGCGGCGTAACTCTTGTTAAAGATTATTACAACGCAAGCCCTGACAGCTCCCGCGTTGCGCTTGAAGCCCTCGGCGATTATGCAAAGGGCGGTAAAAAAATTGCCCTTCTCGGTGAAATGCTTGAGCTCGGCGAGTACAGCGCAGCAGAGCATAAAGCCCTCGGCGAAATGTGCCTTAAAAACGGAGTTGACTATGCACTGTTTATCGGAGACGACTGTGCTTCCTTTAAAGAGGGTATGCCAAACAGTACCGTTTTTCCAAAAGCAGAAAGACAGCAGTACGCCGAAAAAATAAAAGCCCTCGTAACCGAAGGCAGAATAAAAGAGGGAGACGCTGTGCTTATTAAAGCCTCCCGCGGAACAAAAATGGAGGACTTTTACGAAGTCATAAAAGAAGCATTAAATAAATAATAAAGGGCGGCAAAAGCCGCC
>JAFYGD010000242.1 GCA_017543415.1 Eubacterium sp.
GGAAAACTGGGAAAGTATAAGGCGTTACCATTATTATCTTATGATGGCGCGTGAAATTCGAAGTATTATTAAACCGTAATTAAGCAAAAACAGAAAAAGAGATAAGCGCTGTTGCTTATCTCTTTTTTATGTGATAAACTTACTGTATGAGAAAGATTCTGAACTTAAACGAAAACTGGCTGTTTGAAATGAACGGCAAAACAAAAACCGTTAGCCTTCCACACTGCTTTAATGCTGCGGACGGCTTAACTCCCGATTATGTAAGAACAAGGTGCGCCTATACAAAAGAGCTTGCGCCTTTAAAAGGTAATGTTTTGAAGGAGCAAATTCCGTTGCACAGGTTGCCGTAAACGGTAATGTTATCAATACCCATAAGGGCGGTTACAGCGCGTTCGTAACCGACCTGACTCCATATATCAGCGCCGGCTGCACCCTTCAGCTTTTCGTTGATAACAGCGATTTTGAGGATGTTTATCCTTCTAATGCAGATTTCACCTTCTGGGGCGGAATTTACAGGAATGTGTCGCTTATTATAACGGATGACTGCCACTTTTCGTTTAACGATTATTCCTCCTGCGGCGTGTACGCAACGCCGAAAAAGACGGATGAAAAGTGGGTACTTGATATTAAGTGCCTTGTTGATAATATGCCCCAAAGCGCTCTTATCCGTTATACTCTTTCAGATAAAGAGGGCGGCGTTTATCTTCAGACCGAAAGCGAAAAAACCGAGCTGACCCTTGACTGCGGCAGCCCCGTTTTGTGGAACGGTATTGAAAACCCGTATCTGTATACCCTTAAATGCGAAATAATTAACGGCGCCGCCGTGCTTGATTGCGTTTCTTTTAAAGTCGGTTTCCGCACTATTGAAACAGACAGCGAAAAGGGCTGCTTCCTTAACGGAAAGTATATTAAGTTAAAAGGCGTTTCCCGCCATCAGGACAGGGAAAATATGGGCAATGCAATTACCGAAAGGGAACACCGTGAGGATTTGGAATTAATTCTTTCCCTCGGCGCCAATTCCGTAAGGCTTGCGCATTATCAGCAAAATTCATATTTCTATGATTTGTGCGATGAATACGGTGTGCTTGTCTGGGCGGAGGCACCCGTTATTTCATCGTTCAGCCCTGCCAAACAGGAAAACGCAAAACAGCAGCTTTGCGAGCTTGTAAAGCAGAATTATAACCACCCCTGCATTTTCTGCTGGGGCATTGAAAACGAAATAACCCAGAATAAAAAGAACGCAAAAAGCAAGGCGCTCGTTCCCTGTATGCGCGAGCTTAACGCGCTTGTAAAATCGCTTGATTCTTCAAGGTATACAACCTGCGCGCAGCTCTCAATACTTGATAGTAGCTCGCCGCTTAACGCTGTTACGGATATCCTCGGCTACAACCACTATTTCGGCTGGTACGATTTCGGTTTTGACTTTCTTAACAAGTGGCTTGATAATTTCCATTCCGCTTACCCCGAAACAAAGCTGTGCCTTTCGGAATACGGCGCGGAAGGGCTTGTAAATCTGCACTCCGCTTCTCCCGTTCAGGGCGATTATTCAGAGGAGTATCAGTGCCGCTTCCACGAGGAATATATAAAGGCGATTTCGTCAAGGAACTGGCTCTGGGGCTCTTATGTCTGGAATATGTTTGATTTCGGCGCTGCCAACAGGCACGAGGGCGGCGTAACAGGCAAAAACAACAAAGGCCTCGTAACCTATGACCGTAAAACCAAAAAGGATTCCTTCTACCTTTATAAAGCCTTCTGGAGCAGCGAACCCTTTACCCATATCTGCGGTGAAAGATTCAAAAACAGAAAAGCAGGGCTTTATGATATTAAGGTCTATTCAAATAAAGAAACCGTAAATCTTACCGTAAACGGCAGGGAATATACCCAACACGGTGAAAAAATTTTCATTTTCCCCGAAGTTGAAATCGCTGCAGGCGAAAATATACTGACGGCAGGGGAGCATACCGTTATAATTAACGGCTGCGCCGAAACCGACCCCGCTTATTCAATCCCTTCGGAAAGCTCGTTCGTCCGTAACTGGGAGAAAAAGAGCCCGGAAGAAGCGGTGAATTATCTCTCTCCCGAAAGCACGGTAAAAGAGCTTGTTTTAAGCGAGGACGCGCATATTATGGTTAACGGTAAGCTCGGTAAGGACCTGCTTAAAAACCCGCTTTTAAAGCTGATTTACCCAATGAAAATAAAAACAGCGCTGAAGCTCGGACGCCGTTTAGGCTTAACGGAAAACGAATGTGAGCTTTTGCGCGAATATACCTATGCAATACATAAATAAAAGGCATCTTACGATGCCTTTTATTTATTCGTTAGTTGAATAAAACTCAGTTTTTGTTTCATTTGCCTGTATAAGAATTGAGCTCTGATTAAATTCCTTAATAAAATCGTCAGCCGCCTTGTGAACTGCCTCTTTGTCAGTGTCGCTGAGGTAAATAACAAGCGAATATTCCTCGTATCTTTTTCCGTCATCGCCAAGCCAGCCGCCTTCAGCGTCCTGTATTGTATATCCGCCGAAATGCTTGATTAGGATGTTTTCAGCCTTAGCCTTTGCTTCTTCGCGTGTGCAAACGGGCTCGTTTGTGTCCTTGTCGTTGGTACCAACGTACATTACGTACTGCACATCCTTAACCTCCGCTTCAGCCGGCTTTAAAGCAAAATAAACGCTTACCGAAGCAATGCATAAAGCAATAATTGAAATGATAACAACAATAATTCCCGATTTTTTTGACATATCTTTTCTCCTTCGTTTTTTTTGAATTATACCATATGATAACAGAATTGTAAATAATTTGCAAAAAACGCTTTAATATGGTAAAATAAATTATCTGTTATTTGGAGAAGAATTATGGATTATAATTACGATGTAGCAATTATTACCGCCGTTCAGATTGAAACGGACAGCGTTAAAAGCCTGTATGATAACTGGAAAGAAATAAAAACTGATAACGATTCCCAGGTTTACTTTGAAACAAGCTTTGAAAAAGACGGCGTTAAAAGACGCGTTATTACCTCGCAGCAGCATGAAATGGGTATGACCGCGGGTTCTCACCTTGCTTCAAAAATGATTAACCTTTTCCGCCCGCGTTATCTTATTATGACGGGTATTGCAGCGGGTATCGGAGCCGAGCAGATTTACGGCGACGTTATAGTTCCGGATGTTATATGGAACTACGCCTCGGGTAAATTCGTCAGCGCCGAAAATGCGGATATTACCTTTGGTGATATCGGCTTTGTTCCGCGCCCCGTAGCCTTAAGGCTTGACAGCGATATTCTTCAGATAATCGAAAAGCTTAAAACAGACCCCGAAAATGAATTTCACCTTCATATCGGACCTATGGCGTGCGGCAACAGCGTTGTTGCAAACCGCGATATAGTTAATAAACAGATTCACTCTCTGTTCC
>JAFYGD010000243.1 GCA_017543415.1 Eubacterium sp.
ACTCGGCAGCTGCCAGTATGAATATTTTTCTTTCTTTTCGATTGTAATCATCTCCTTAAAGTTTGAATTTGAGCATACCCCTGTTATGACATCCCCAAACAGTCCGCTCTGCGGGCTGAAGTGCTATGTGAGGCGCGCAGGGCATACGCCTCACTTTTACCTGCTTTCAATAATTTCTTCGAAATATTGAAAGAATGAGCGAATTAATTTCAGAGGTATTTCTTTATTGTTTTTATTAAACTGTTTATCATCCCTTACCAAATTTTATTGATAGTGTACATATGCGAGGTGCGGTTGCCGTTTAAATCATATCTGTGGGAGACATTAATCAAGCCCTTATCCACAAGAACTTTTGTTGCTTCATCAACAGTCGGCGGAGACCTTCCGCAGGCATCGGCGATGGTTTTTCTTGCAGGATAGCAGTCAAAAGTGACTCGGTCAGCGCAGTACATCAGATAGCAATAAACAGCAAGGTCCCTTGCTTTCAGGCGCTCTTTAAAGATACAGTTCGGTATGATAAAGAAGTTGCCTGAAGGCGGCTTTTTCTGATTGTGAATTTCCATATACCTTTCCTCCTTTCGTTAGATTTTTGCGGTATTAAATTGTCAAGGTACAGTCCCGTTCTTTTGGAAAACGGGTATATCAAACTCGTCAGAGTTTTGATAACAAAAGCAGATACAGTATTCATTTTGCGTTTTTACCTCCATTAAGCTATTAGCGAATTTTTTCGGATTTTGACCAAATTATTATGATTTGTACTATGAAAAAAGAAAGAGCCGCACATTTTCAAACAGGCATAGTTTTCCTATACCTAATGAGAATGTACGGCTCTATCATCACCTCAACGGGATGGGTGGCACGGTTATGTTCTGCAATGAGATTGTACGGCTCTACCATCACCTACCGGAATGAGTGGCACGGTTGTTTCTACGATTTTACCATATTTAACTTTAAAACAAGCGTTCTAATTTGCTTGCAAGGTTATATTAACATATCTGCAAAACTTTGTCAAGACTTTTTAGCACGCCTGTTCTAATTTTTGTTTTTTCAAAAGTTAAGACTCGGAGCGGTTGCACTCCGAGCCTTATGCTGAACTTATTTTACTTTAATGGTTACTGTTACTGTTTTTGTTGCTTTGTTATAATTTGAATTTCCGGCGGCGGTCACCTTGATTTTCACTTTGTAAGCGCCTTTCTTAAGGCCCTTCTTAACGGTAATCTTACCATTCTTCGCAACGGTGATCTTTTTATTGCCCTTTGTCTTTTTGTAAGTAACCGCGCCCTGCGCGTTTCTGACTGCAAGTGCCTTCGCGCGCTTTACGGTCTGGTTCTTCTTTTTAAGCTTGGCTGCCTTAACCGAAGGCTTTTTGCCCTTTGCACTTAAGGTGTTGGCTGCCTTGTTAATCTTAAATGTAAGAGCCTTTGTGCCTTCATAGTAATCGCCCTTGAATGTAACGAGCGCTGTTGCCGTTCCTGCGTTAGTATTATTCTTATAGGTTACGTCGTACTGCGATTTATCTAATGCCTCGCCCGTTCTTGCAACGGTTACTATGGGCTTGCAGGCGCTGCCGCTGTAAGTAAACGCCGATTGCGAAAGCTTATAAATATCAGCCTTCGGGATTTTTGCAACAAACTCCTCCTTGTTACAGATTGAGCATTTCTGATAAACGGCTCCGTCCTCGGTAGGCATCGCCTTTTCAATCCTCTGTACCCAGTCGTGGTTTGTGCACTCTTCAAATACCGCAATGATTACGGAATATTTATCGACGGTAAAATCAAATGACGGTTGTGTTGAAACAAGGGTTCCGGGGTTGTCTAAATCAAGGGGTTCGGCGCTCTGTCCCGAGCTACCGCCCGTATAAACGCCCTTGTACCAGCCCGTAAATACATATCCCGTATCGGGAATAGCGGTAAGGCGAAGCGTTTCGCCGCTTTCATCAAGCGAGATATTTGAGCATCCGGTCGTGTACCAGCCGACGCTGCCCATTACATATCCGCCGCCGGTGCCCTCTTCGGACGCTGTCTTATTCCAGTTTGAAACTGAGAGCATAATGCTCCAGCCCGCGTACAGGGTCATATCCTCGTCAACGGTATAGTAACTGAACGAGAAGTAGCCTGTAAGATCCGCGTTTTTATACCAGCTTCCGAAAGTGAAGCCCTCTTTTTCGGGATAATCGGGAGCCTTCGCCTTTGTTCCCTTTTCAACATAAATCGGAGCAACCGGCGTTCCCCCGCGCGTGTCGAAGGTTATTTTACAGGTTTCGGCAACAGTGAAATCAAATGCTGACAAATCGGTGTACGGCTCATAAGCAGTGCCCAAATCCTCGTTATGAATTGACGCGCCGTTTCCGCTTGTATCATAAGCGTATACCTGCCACAGCGCCCAGTTACCCGACGGCCAATCTTCACCGACCGTTGCCGTGCCTTCCCACTTTCCGCTTTCGGAATTGTAGGCGAGCTCGGCGTTACGGGTGCTGTCGCTTAAGGATTTGTTTCTGAAAGTCATAACAACGTTGGAAATACTCACGTTATCGCTTACCGCTACGCTGCAGCTTAGGCTTTCGCCGATAATCAGTTTTCTGCTGCTTTTCGGACACGTAACCGAAATTGAGTCAACGTCAATTACGGGAGGCTCTAAATCAACGGTTGTTCCGCTTACGGTAAAATCAAACGCCGATAAATCGGTGTACGGCTCATAAGCGGTGCCTAAATCCTCGTTATGAATTGCAGCGCCGTTTCCGTTTGTATCATATGCGTAAACCTGCCACAGCGCCCAGTCGTCCGACGGCCAGTCTTCGCCGACCGTTGCCGTACCTTCCCATTTTCCGCTTTCTGAATTGAATGCGAGCTCGACAGTCTGAGTGCGGTAGACTGAGCCTTTGTTTCTTAAAGACATATCAACGTAAGAAACGCTCACATTATCGCTTACCGCTACGCTGCAGTTGATTTTTCCGCCTACGGTTAAATTCTTGCCGTCGGGGAAGTTCAGATTAATTGACGACAAATCAATTACGGGAGCTTCCAAATCAACGGTTGTTCCGCTTACGGTAAAATCAAACGCAGATAAATCGGTGTACGGCTCATAAGCAGTACTTATATCCCCGTTATGAATTACCGCGCCGTTTCCGGTTGTATCATATGCGTAAACCTGCCACAGCGCCCAGTCGTCCGACGGCCAGTCTTCGCCG
>JAFYGD010000244.1 GCA_017543415.1 Eubacterium sp.
ACGGCGTACCCACAATGTTTATTGCAATGCTTGAGCATCCCGATTTCCCGAAAACCGATTTTTCGTATATGAGAACGGGAATTATGGCGGGCAGCCCCTGTCCGATTTCCGCAATGCAGGACGTTGTAAACAAAATGAATATGCGCGAAATCGTAATCGTTTACGGTCAGACTGAGGCTTCGCCGGGATGTACGATGAGTTCAACCGACGATCCGCTTGAGGTTCGCGTTGCAACGGTAGGCCGCGCTATGCCCGAAATTGAATGTAAAATTATTGACCCCGAAACGGGCAAGGACTGTCCCGATAATGTAACGGGCGAGTTCGTTGCAAGGGGCTATAACATAATGAAGGGCTATTATAAAATGCCAAAGGCTACCGCAGCGGCAATTGATAAGGACGGCTGGCTCCATACGGGCGACCTTGCCTGCAGAACTCCCGACGGCAACTACAAGATTACGGGCAGACTTAAGGATATGATTATCCGCGGCGGTGAAAATATTTATCCCAAGGAAATTGAGGAATTTATTTATACAAACCCGAAGGTAAGCGACGTTCAGGTTATCGGTGTGCCGGATGAGCAGTACGGCGAGGAGATTATGGCGTGCGTTATCCTTAAAGAGGGCGAAACTATGACTGAGCAGGAAATGAAGGACTTTGTCGGCGCAAGCATGGCAAGGCACAAGGTTCCGCGCTACGTAGATTATGTTGATAAGTTCCCGATGAACGCAGCGGGTAAAATTCTTAAATACCAGATGCGTGAGGACGCGGTGAAGAAATTAGGACTTCAGAAAGCTGCCGGTATCGTAACTGCATAAACAAACGATTAAAAATGAGACCTTCTGTCAAGAAGGTCTTATTTTTGTATCAGTATTCTGTCGGAAGATTTGCTTTTCTAAAAGCGCTATGATATAATTAACACGAAAAATCGGTATTTGCAAGGGGCAGTATAGAATGAGTGATAAAAATAGTGATAACAAAAATATGAGCCCGACAACCTGTATGAGCATAGGAATGTGCATAGGAATCGGTATTGGCACCGCTATCGGTGCTTTGCAAGGGAATATAGCAGTATGGCTTCCCGTAGGAATTTCGGTCGGAATGTGCCTCGGTCTGGCAATAGGTCAGAGCAAAAAAGGCAACGACAAAGACGACACAGACAAGAAATGATTATATGTGATTTTGGTGGTTTGTCAATACAGTAAAGAAGGTGGCTGAGTTTAAAACTCAGCCACCTTCTTTATGACGGGTGCCCCTTAGGGGCGCTTTTTATATTCTGTTTAAATACATTTTCAATAATCCTTCGGAAATGTGCTCTTTAATGAAGTCGCTGTTCTTTGCAATTTCGCACGCTTCCTCAAAGTTCTGTGGAAGCATTTGAAGTCCGGCAAGCGTTGCTTCGTCTGCGCTGTCCAAATCAAAGTTGCAAACGGGGTCAAGCTGCGTTCTGTTTCTGATACCCTCGAGCGCTGCAAAAATAAGCAGAGCAAAAACAAGATACGGGTTAGCCGTTGAATCGGGTGAACGCAGTTCGGCTTTTCTGTACGAGCCGACCACCTCGGGAACGCGGAAAAGCTGCTCGCGGTTTTCGCTTGTCCAGCTTACGTATTTCGGCGCGCCCTGTCTTGTAAGACGCTCGTAGGATTCGCGCATGGGGTTAAGAAACGCCGTAATATCGCGGATTCTGTTTATAATACCCGCAACGGCATAAGCCATATCGCCGTCGCTGCCGTCGTTTGAGCGAACGGAAATGCTGACATGAAAGCCGTTTCCCGGCTGATGGCGCAGCGGCTTGGGCGAAAAGTCAGCGTAAAGATTTGCGTTGGCCGCTTCATTTTTAATAATAGCTTTAAGCGTTGTAATGTGGTTGCCTGCGGTCAGCGGGTCAAGATAACCGAAGGAAATCTTGTTCTGGCCGGGGCCTTCCTCATGGAAAGCGTTGTTCGGGTAAATCTCCATCTGTTCAAGAGCCCGCAGCATTTTGCGGCGGATTCTGTCGCTCTTGTCGTCGGGAAGAATATCGTATAAGCCCGCTTCGTCAAAAGGCTCCTTGGTCGGCTTTCCGAAGGAGTCAAGCAAAAGCAGATAAAATTCAATTTCAGTTGAAAAATAAAATTCGTAGCCCGCCGCTTCTGCTTCGCTAATGGCCTGTATTAAAAGGCTTTTTGTACCGTGCTCTGTAAAAGGCTTTCCGTCTGCATACGTCATATTGCAGTACATTCTGATTGCCTTATCGTCAGGGTCTCTCCACGGCATATCGGAAAAGGTTTCCGGTTCGGGATGTAAAAGCAAATCGCGGAATATGCCTTCGCCGAAGTTTTTAAGCTCGGCAGCATTGAACGGAATACCTACTTCAAAGGCAATTTTAAGCTCCTCGGGAAGAATTACAATGTTCTTTTCTTTACCGAAAATATCGCAGAAGGCAAGAACGATTGATTTAACCCTTTCTTCCTTAACAAATCTGATTATATCTTCTTTTGTAAGTTGCATACAGCAGCCCCCTCATAAATATTACTCTTACCCTTAATATATAATGAATAATTCCCTCTGTCAAGAAATAAAAAACGGATGAAACAAAACTGTTTCATCCGTTTTAGTTGATTATTAATAATCGTAGCCTGCCTTGATAGCCTTAAGGTTAACGTCAATAAGGTTTGCCTTCCTTGCGGAAACTACCTTTTTAAGCGCGTCCTCCATGCCTTCAAAGCTTACAACTCCGGCTTCCTTTATAACCTTGCCGAGCATAATCATGTTTGCAAGGGTAGGAACGCCGAGCTCCTGCGCCATCTTGGTTGCGGGGATGTAAAATACTTCAACGTCCTCTCTTTCAACCTTGCGGCTGATAAGAGTTGAATCAACAAAAATCTTTGCGCCGCTGACTGCTGCATTTTCATATTTATCAAGGGACGGAAGGTTCATAACTATAAGCACGTCGGGCGTGTCAACAATCGGAGAACCAACGGGCTCGTCGCTGATAATAACGTTACAGTTAGCCGTACCGCCGCGCATTTCCGGACCGTAGGAGGGAAGCCAGCTGAGCTGTTTGCCCTCAACAAGTCCTTTGTACGCAAGCACCTTTCCTGCAAAAAGGATGCCCTGACCGCCGAAGCCGGCAATTAAAATTCTGTTTGTCATTTATTTGCCCTCCTCTGCTGTCTTATCCTTGTAAACGCCGAGCGGATAGTAGGGAATCATATCGCTTTCAACCCAGTCAAGCGCCTGCTGCGGAGTCATACCCCAGTTTGTCGGGCAGGAGGATACAACCTCAATAAGTGAAAAGCCCTTGCCCTCAACCTGATTTTTAAAGCCTTTAAGGATAGCCTTCTTTGCGTTTCTTACGTTCTTTACGTTGTTAACGGCAACGCGCTCAATGTAAGCGGGACCGTCAAGCGCGGCAAGAAGCTCCGCAATTTTAATCGGGAATCCTGCAGTCTTAACGTCGCGTCCGTAAGGAGAGGTCTGTGTAACCTGACCGGGAAGCGAGGTAGGAGCCATCTGACCGCCCGTCATACCGTAAATAGCGTTATTAATAAAGATAATTGTAATGTTTTCATTTCTTGTTGCTGCGTGTACGGTTTCAGCCATACCGATTGAAGCAAGGTCGCCGTCGCCCTGATAGGTGAAAACAATGTTTTCGGGAAGGGCTCTTTTGATACCCGTTGCAACTGCCGGAGCACGTCCGTGGGCAGCTTCAATCATATCACAGTTAAAGTAATCGTATGCCATTACCGCACAGCCTACGGGAGCAACGCCGATAGCCTTGCCCTCAACGCCGAGCTCGTCAATAGCCTCTGCAACAAGGCGGTGAACAATACCGTGCGTACAGCCGGGGCAGTAGTGAAGGGGCATGTCGGCAAGTGATTTCGGTTTTTCAAATACTACCATTATTCCTTACCTCCTGCAACTTTTTTAATAGAATCAAGCACCTGCTCGGGTGAGGGAATCATACCGCCCGCGCGGTTGCAGAGTTCAACGGGAACCTTGCAGCCCGATGCAAGCTGAATATCCTCAATCATCTGGCCCATTGAAAGCTCAACGGAAACAAAGCCCTTGCAGTGCTCGGCAGCCTTTGCAACTGCCTTTTTCGGGAACGGCCAATGGGTAATCGGGCGGAGAAGGCCGGCTTTAATGCCCTGCTTTCTTGCCTCAACAACGGCGTTTTTGCTTACTCTTGCGGCAATGCCGAAAGCCATAACGCAAACCTCTGCGTCGTCCATCATATATTCTTCAAACATAACCTCGTTTTCTTCAACGAGCTTATATCTTTCGTAGCGTTCAAAGTTCTTGACCTCAAGCTCTTCGGGTTTAAGGTAAAGGGAGTTAACAATGTTGTGCTCTCTCTTCATTTCGGTACCCGTAAGCGCCCAGGGCTTTTCAACGGTAACGTCGCTCTCCTCGGGAAGAAGAACGGGCTCCATCATCTGGCCCATAGTACCGTCTGCAAGAAGCATTGACGGCATTCTGTATTTATCCGCAAGCTCAAAGCACTTTGCGGTTAAATCCGCCATTTCCTGAACGGAAGCGGGAGCAAGCACGATAAGGTGATAGTCGCCGTGGCCGCCGCCCTTTGTTGCCTGGAAATAGTCGCTCTGCGAGGGCTGAATACCGCCGAGTCCGGGGCCGCCGCGCTGTACGTTAACGATAAGCGCGGGGAGGTCTGCGCCTGCAATATATGAAATACCCTCCTGCTTAAGTGAAACACCGGGAGATGAAGAGGAGGTCATAACTCTTTTACCCGTGCTTGAAACGCCGTAAACCATATTGATAGCGGCAATTTCGCTTTCTGCCTGAAGGAAGGTTCCGCCGATTTTGGGCATACGCTTTGCCATATAAGCGGCAAGCTCTGTCTGGGGAGTGATGGGATAACCGAAGTAATGGCGGCAGCCTGCTCTGATAGCAGCCTCAGCAATAGCCTCGTTACCCTTCATTAATACTTTTTCAGTCATACTTTCCACCTCATTTCTCAACTGTGATTACGCAGTCGGGGCACATTGTTGCGCAAAAAGCACAGGCAATGCACTTTGACTGGTCGGTAATACCTGCAGGAGAGTGTCCTTTCTTGTTAATAATATCCTTTTTGATTTCGATAATCTGTTTCGGGCAGGCGGTAACGCAAAGTCCGCAACCCTTACACAAATCCTCTTTAAAGGTTACCTTTGGCATAATCTTTCTCCTTTTCAACTGATTATCTTTTTCTGAAGGTTGAGCGGTAAAACGCTTTCTCCTTCAAATTGTTTTGCTAAATCCTCTTTAACGCTTGTAAACAAAACGGGAAGCGAGGTAAGCTCTGAAAGCTTTTTAATTTCGTCCTCGGTTGCCCTTATATCGTCCGCGGTAGTTTCGCTTCCGATATTTGAGTTGTTTACAATGGCGGTGAACGGTATTCCGCCCGCTGCTTCAATTTCACGCATTACCTCAAGCGCTTCCTCTGCGCTGCGTGTAAGCGGACGGTAGAAGTTTGCAACGAATACCATTTCAAAGTTATTTTCTTCAAGGATGTAGGGGCGGTAGCGTCCGAGCGCAAGCGCGCCGCGTTCGTCGCCGCCGATATCCATTATAGCATAAAACTCACGGTTTTGCACTAATCCGTATACTTCCTGGGGAAGCGCGGGCAAATCCACGTTTGAGTTTGCAAAGGCGGGGGAGATTAATTCAATCCCTGCCGCTTCCAGTTCAGCGGCGGAATCCTTCGTTCTGAAATAGGGGTTTACTATGTCCAAATCCGCTATTTTAACCGCCTTGCCCTCAGCGTGAAGCTTAAGCGCGTAATTAACCGCAATATTGGTTTTTCCGCTGCCGTAATGGCCGGCAAAAAGTGTAACTCGTTTCATTATAACTGGTTTCTGATTATCTTACCGCTGATTGTTTTGGGAAGCTCCTCGCGGAATTCAACAATGCGGGGATACTTGTAAGGAGCGGTGTTCTTTTTAACGTATTCCTGGATTTCCTTTTTGAGCTCCTCGGTGCCGCGCTTGTCTTTAACAAGAACAACGCTTGCCTTTACTACCTGACCCCTGATTTCGTCGGGAGCAGCGGAAACGCCGCACTCAAGAACATAGGGGAGCTCCATAATTACGCTTTCAATTTCAAACGGACCGATACGGTAGCCCGAGGACTTGATTACGTCGTCAATACGGCTTACGTACCAGAAATAGCCGTCCTCATCGCGCCATGCGGTGTCGCCCGTGTGGTACATATTGTCGTAAATCGCCTCGTTGGTTTTTTCTTCGTCGCGGTAATAGCCCTTGTAAAGTCCGCAGGGAATTCCCTTGTCAAGCCTTACAACAATTTCGCCAACCTCGCCGTCGGCAACGCTCTTTCCGTTTTCGTCAACGATGTCAATATCGTATTGCGGATTCGGCTTGCCCATTGAGCCGACCTTGGTTCTGCTGCCGTAAAGGTTGCCTATAATAAGCGTTGTTTCGGTCTGACCGAAGCCCTCCATAATTGAAAGGCCCGTTGCCTCCTCAAAGCGTTTGAATACCTCGGGGTTAAGCGCTTCGCCCGCGGTTGTCATATGGTGGATTGACGATAAATCGTACTTTGATAAATCCTCCTTGATGAACAGCCTCAGCATAGTGGGCGGCGCGCAGAAGGTTGTAATGTTGTACTGTTTGAACAGCGGCAGTAAATCGTCTGCGTGGAAGCGGTCAAAGTCGTAAACGAAAACCGCGCCCTCGCAAAGCCACTGGCCGTAAAGCTTACCCCAGAGGGACTTGCCCCAGCCCGTGTCCGAAATGGTAAGGTGAAGTCCGTCACGCTCGCAGCAATGCCAGTATTTTGCGGTTACAAAATGACCGAGCGCATAAAGGTGGCTGTGAGCCGCCATCTTCGGATTTCCCGTAGTGCCCGAGGTGAAGAACATTACCATAGTGTCCTCGCCGCAGGGAGAGTTTTCGGTTCTATTATAGTGGGTTGAGAACATTGAATATTCCCTTGTAAAGTTGTGCCAGCCCTTGCGTTCTTCTCCAACAAGAACCTTGGTTTCAACAGTCGGCGAATCCTTGAGCGCTTCCTCAACGGATTCGGGAATCCCGTCATCCTCCATACAAACTATAGCCTTGACTCCCGCCGCATTGAAACGGTAAACAAGGTCGTGCGCCTTGAGCTGATTTGTTGCGGGAATCGGAACTGCGCCGATTTTATGCAGCGCAAGCATTGAGAACCAGAACTGATAACGGCGCTTTAAGATAAGCATAACCTTGTCGCCCTTTTTAATTCCGAGCGAGGTAAAGTAGTTAGCCGTTCTGTTGCT
>JAFYGD010000245.1 GCA_017543415.1 Eubacterium sp.
AAAAATACTTATTGAACCGTATGAAGGGGAAACCGTTAAGCTTACCGAAACGGGCGCTCAGAGCGAGGAAATGAAAATGCGCTATATTGTTGCCAACGGAAAGCTCAGCGTTAAATACTGCAAATCCGGATTTAATCTTGATATTGACAGCGCTAAAACCCTTACTGTAAATGTTCCCTACGGTATTGTATTTAAAACGGTTAATATTGATTGCGTCGGTGCAGATGTTACGGTTAAAGATATAAAAACGAGCGTCTTTGATGTTGACACCGTATCGGGAAATATAGCCTTCAGCGGTGAAGCTGAAAAAATTGAGATGAATACCGTGAGCAGCAATTCCGAAATTTACGTTAAAACGCTTAAAAAATATGAAGTTGATACGGTAAGCGGTAAAAACGTTCTTTATCTCCCCTCCGATATTTCGGGATTTAAAGTCAGCTTTGATTCCGTTTCGGGTAATTTTGAGAACAGATTTGCCGAGGGCAGCCCGAAAACTTACGGCGACGGTTCGGTTGAAATTGATTGCGACACAATGAGCGGAAGCCTGATAATTGAAGGCTTTTCCGAATAAAAAGCCAAAAGCGCAACCAAAAGTTGCGCTTTTTCAAACTAAAATGTATTGCCGAAACCGGGCGTTTCTGTTACAATGAGGTTGAAATCTGAGGGAGGTATCACTATGGATATTGAAACAGCTTCAAGACTTCTTGAATACAGAAAAAAGAACGGCTATTCCCAGGAGGAACTTGCTGAAAAAATAGGCGTTTCGCGCCAGGCAATCTCAAAATGGGAGCGCAGCGAAAGCAGCCCCGATACGGATAATCTTATTGCTCTTTCAAAGCTTTATAACGTATCTATTGACGAGCTGTTAAACGGCAAAACGGAAACCGAGCCCGCTCCTGCGCCGCAGAAAACCGAGCCTGAAAGCTTTAAATATGAAGCAACGTTTGAAGTAGGAGAAAAAAGCGAAAGCCACACCGCAAGGAACGCAGTAATATCACTTATAGGGTTAATTGCTTTTCTTCTTACAGGGTTTCTTTTTAAATGGTGGGCGTTCGGCTGGACCTTCCTTTTATTCGCTTTCTGCATCATTTCTTTAATTGAAGCGATTGAAAGGAAAAAGCCTTCGCATTTTGCATATCCCATATTTGCGGCTGCGGTTTACTGCCTTATCGGTATCGCTTTTCATATCTGGAACTCGACCTGGGTTTTATTTGTAACCATTCCGCTGTTCTATTTAATCTGCGATTTGTTCAAAAAGAAAAAGGATTGAGGTTTCTCAATCCTTTTTTAATGCATTGCTTTTCTGAACATATCGTTGATTTCCTTAACAAGCAGGGGATATTTATCAAGCCGCGGGTCCTCGCCGAGCATTTTCTTTGCGCAGTCCTGACAGCGCATAAGCGTATCCATATCCTCAAGCATATCCGCAATCTGCAGGTTGGGCAGACCGTGCTGCCTTTTGCCGAAAAAGTCGCCGGGGCCTCTTGTTTTAAGGTCGTAATCCGCAAGTTTAAAGCCGTCAGCGGTGTTCCTTACAACCTGAAGGCGCTCTGACGTGCTTTCGCTTTTGTTATCGGAAACAAGTACGCAGTAGCTTTTTTCGGCGCCTCTGCCTACTCTGCCCCTTAACTGGTGGAGCTGCGAAAGACCGAAGCGGTCAGCGTTTTCAATAAGCATAATGGTTGCGTTGGGAACGTCAACGCCAACCTCAACAACCGTTGTTGCAACGAGTATCTGAACGTCTCCGCGTGCAAAGGCGCTCATAACATTGTCTTTTTCCTTTGCCTTCATTTTGCCGTGCAGCAAACCGAGGCTGTAGCCTTTGAACGCCGTTTCCGAAAGCTTTTCGGCATATTCCTTTGCTGAAAGCAGCTCCGTTTCGCCCTCCTCAACAAGCGGGCAAACAATATACGCCTGGTGCCCCTCGTCAACCGTCTTTTTTATGAAATTATATATTCTTTCATGATATGAGGAATCAACCAAATCCGTTCTTATCGGCTTTCTTCCGGCGGGCATTTCGTCCAGAACGGAAATGTCAAGGTCGCCGTAAATTATCAGCCCGAGCGTTCGGGGAATAGGCGTTGCGCTCATAACAAGCAGGTGCGGATTTTCCGCCTTCATTGCAAGGCTCGCCCTCTGCTCAACGCCGAAACGGTGCTGCTCGTCGGTTACAACAAGCGCAAGGTTTTTAAATTCAACATCGTTTTGTATCAGCGCGTGGGTGCCTATTGCAATGTCAATTTCGCCGTCCATAAGCGCTGTTTTTATTTCCTTTTTCTCTTTTGCTTTCGTTGAGCCTGTAAGAAGGGCGGTTCTTATTCCCGTTCCCTCAAGCATTTTTGAAAAGGTTTCAAAATGCTGCGTTGCAAGTATTTCGGTCGGCGCCATTATGGCTGCCTGATAGCCGTTTTTAACCGCGTTAAACATAACCGCCGCCGCAACGGCGGTTTTACCGGAGCCAACGTCGCCCTGAATAAGCCTGTTCATAACGCTTTGGCTCATCATATCTTCGGTGCATTCCTTAACCGCCCTTAACTGCGCTCCCGTTAATGTGTAGGGAAGAAGCTTAAGAAACTCGTCTGTAAAGTCGGTTTTCAGCTTCAGCTTGTTGTCAATTGTTTTTTTATCCTTCAGCTTTAAAAGGCCGAGCTGAAGGGTTAAAAGCTCTTCAAAAATAAGGCGCTTTCTTGCAATTTCAATGTTCTTTTCCGAGCTCGGAAAATGGATTTGCCTTATTGCAAAATCAAGCGAACACAGGTCGTATTTTGCCCTGAGCTCGTCGTCAAGCGTTTCCTCAAAATAATCGAATTTTTCAAAAGCCGCCTTAACAACCTTGGCTATCGCCTTTGAATTAAGGCTTTCGGTTGCGCGGTAAATCGGGTGAATACCGACCGAAGCTTCGCTTTTTTCAATCTGCGGCGAGCTCATTGAAGCGTTGGTAAAGCTTTTTTCAATTTTGCCGTAAAGGATGTAATCGTCAAAGGTGCGCAGAGCCTTTGCAAGATATTTGTTGTTGAAAATTGTTACGTGGATTACGTTTTCACCGTCCGTAAAGTTGCACTTATAAAGCGTTAAGCCCTTGCGGATTAACGCTTCTTTAACGGGGGTAATCATTGTTGCTTTAACTGTTACCGTTTCCCCGTCAACGCATTCGTTTACGGTTTTGGTTTTGCTCCAGTCCTGATACCTTCGGGGGTAAAAGCGCAAAAGGTCGCTTACCGTGTATATTCCGAGCCTGTTAAAAAGCAGGGCTCTTTTTTCACCTACGCCCTTAATGAACTGAATGCTGTAATCGTCGGTTTTCATCAGTTAAAATACCAGTCCTCAATGTTTGAAAAGTAATTGTCCGTATAGCCCTGCATATCGCCGTGAAGGGAATATGAATAGCAAATCATTCCCTGGCGGTAAAGAAGGGGAATAAAGGGCAGCTCCTGTGAAAAATCAAGAACGAATCTGCCTATTTCATTATCGCCCTTAAGATAGCCCCTGTAAGCCTTTGCGCTTTTGCCGTCAAGGTCAATTCCCGCGCTTGTTGAGCCTCCGCCCGTGAAAAAGCTGTTAAGGCTCATATCTGCGGTAAGCCTTGTTTCACCGACGTAAAGCGAAAAGTTTTTGTGTTTTACAGCCGAAGCATACGCGGAGGGCTTTTCCCTGTTTATTGTAACCTTAAAGCCGACTGCTTCAAGCTGCTGCTTTAAAAGCAGCGCGGCGTCTGCCTTGCCTTCGGTGGTGCTTGTAAGTATGTCAAGCTTTAAGTCCTTTTTGTCAATTCCGCTTTGCTCTATTGCCTGTCTTGCGGCGTCTGCGTCTGCATTTGATGTAAAAATAGCCGTGTTTTTACCGAGTGCGCAGGCGGGGTTGAAAACGGAAAGCGCCGCTTTTGCATAGCCCCTGTAAGCGCTTTTTACAAGCGTTTCCCTGTCAAGCGCAAGGGAAATTGCGCGGCGGATGCTTTCGTTTGCGGTAATGCCGCTGCCCGAATTAATGCCGAGGTAAACAAGGTTATTGAGGTTTACGGGCTTCTTCTGGCACTGCATTTTGTTTTTGCTTCCGCTTGACAAATCCCTGAAGGTGAAGCTGATATTGCCTATATTAACGGCGTTTTCAATGCTTTCTTCCGCCGTGATGTTAACAAGAATTATCTTAACGAAATGGGGGATGAATTCATCGTGGTATTTTGTATTTTTTTCAAGGTAAACAAGGCCGTCGCCCTCGTTGAACTTATAGCGTCCGCTGCCGATTGGATAGCCTTTTTTGTCGGGCGCCATTTTTGCAACGGCAAAGGTTAAAAGCTTGTGAGCCTCGGGGTTCGGAGAGTTAAGCTTAAACTTAACGGCATACTTTCCCTCCTCGCTTGCCGAGGAAAAGGCGGAAAGCGTGTTTTTCCAGTGCGGAGAATCCTTTGCCTGATTAAATGAGTAAACTATATTGTCGCTCCTCATTTTATTGCCGTTTGAAAATCTTATGTCCTGCCTTATATTTACAAGGAGTGTTTCGCTGTCGGTGTATTCATAGCTTTCTGCAAGCTGAAGCTGAGCCTCGTAGCTTTCGTCAAGAGCAAAAAGGCTTTCAAAAACAAGGTTCTGAACAACCTGATTGTTGAGCGTTTCCGATTTAAAAGGGTTAAGACTGTCGGATTTTGAATAGCTGAGCTTAAAACTTGAAACATCAATTCCCGGCTTAACCGTTGTGGTTTCACTTACTGGAGCCGCCGTAGTTACAACCGCCCCGGGCTCGGTTTTCGCCTTGCAGGAGGTAAGCACAAGCGTTATCAGTACAGCCGCAAGAATTACGGCAAGTGGTTTTTTCATCATTTTCTGAACCTCTCAATATGAACGGTTTTTCCTGTTTTGGTATCAATTTCAAAGCAGCAGCCCTCAAGCACGCAGGGGCCGTCAGGATTGCTGAAGCGAACGGGAAGGTTGGTCCTCATTTTTTCAATCGCCTTTTCGGGCGTAACGCCTAAAACCGAATAATATGGACCGGTCATTCCGAGGTCCGTAATATAGCCCGTACCGTTGGGGAGTATCTGCTCGTCAGAGGTCTGAACGTGCGTGTGAGTTCCGAAAAGAGCGGAAATTTTACCGTCAAGGAAAAAGCCCATTGCGCGTTTTTCACTGCTTGCTTCAGCGTGGAAATCAATAATTATTACGTTTACTCCCTGCGCCTTTGCGTTTTCAACCTCGCGCTCAGCTGCGTCAAACGGGTTTTCAATGCCATCAAGGTAAACGGTGCCCTGAAGGTTGATAACGGCAACCCTGTAAGCGCCCTTGTCAAGAATAACACAGCCTTTTCCCGGAGCGCTTTTGTGGTAATTTGCAGGGCGGATAATAAATTCGTTTTCGTCAAGAAAGTCGTAAATCTCCCTGCGTTTTAAAGCGTGGTTGCCGAGCGTTATTACGTCAGCGCCCGAATCAAAAATAAAGCGCGCGCTTTGAGGAAGAATGCCGTTGCCGATTGCAGAATTTTCACCGTTGACAATAACAAGGTCAGCGCCGTATTCATTTTTTAAAGCGAAAAGCTTTTCCCTTAAATAATCGCAGCCCTGCTGTGAAACAACATCGCCTATTGCCAAAATTTTCATATTCTTACTCTTTCTATGGGTACAACCCGTTAATGGGTATATTATAACTTAAAGTATTTACAAAAACAACCTGTTATGTTAATATTGAACTGAATAAAATCATTTGTCGGAGCGTTATTTATGAATTTATCGCTTATTATTCCCTGTTATAACGAAGAGGGGAACGTTAAAAAATTTTATGAGGAAACCGAAAAGGCTTTTTCGCAAAGCGGCGTAAAGCTTGAGTATGTTTTTGTTAACGACGGAAGCACCGATAAAACGGGCGAAATGCTCGGAGAGCTTTTCAGAACGGAGTATTCAAGCAATATTACGGTGGTTACTTTTTCGCGTAACTTCGGCAAGGAGGCTGCAATTTACGCAGGGCTTCAGCATGCTGACGGCGACTTTATGTGCGTTATTGACGCAGACCTTCAGCAGCAGCCGTCGGTTGCGCTTGAAATGTATAAAACAATAACTGCAAATCCCGATATTGACTGCGTTTGCGCTTATCAGAATACGAGGAGCGAAGGCAGGGGAATGAGCGCAGTTAAATCCGCCTTTTACCGTATTATAAACAAAATGGCGGAAATTGAGTTTAAGGACGGCGCAAGCGACTTCCGCCTTTTCAATAATAAGGTGCGAGACGCTGTGCTTTCCCTCGGCGAATACCACCGCTTTTCAAAGGGTATTTTCAGCTGGGTAGGCTTTAACGTTCACTATATGGAATACAAGGCCGAGGAGCGCAACAGCGGTAAAACGAAGTGGAGCTTCGGCAAGCTGTTAAAATATGCGTTTTCGGGCATTATCGCCTTTTCAACCGCACCGCTAAAGCTTTCAATTTATATCGGAAGCGCCGCAACCGCATTTTCGGTAATTTATCTTATTATTACGGTAATAAGAAAGCTTACCTCCCATATCAATGTTGACGGCTTTACGCAGCTTGTAATCCTGATAAGCTTTTTCAGCGGCGTGCTTCTGTTTACGGTGGGAATTATCGGCGAATATATTGCTAAAATATATCAGCAGGTCAAAAACCGCCCGATTTACATCGCAAAAGACATCCAGAAACGAAACGACAGGTGAAAATATGGACGTTTTATATCAGTGTAGTGATAAATATGCACCTTACTGTGGAATATCGGTTACTTCTCTGTTTGAAAACAACAAGAATGCTGAAAACATTAATGTATTTATTCTTGATGATTGTATTTCCGAAATTAATAAATCAAAATTTAAACTTTTAGAGGAAAAGTATAAGAGGAATATTTGTTTTATCTCTACAGAGCCGATTGTTGAAAAACTTAAGCAGCTTGGAATACCCTCCTACCGAGGTTCGTACACAACTTATTTAAAAATGTTTGCAGAGGAATACATACCCGACTATGTAGAACGGTTGCTATATATTGATAGTGATACAATAGTTAACGGAAATCTTGAAGAACTATTTGCTATTAATATGTTTGACAAGCCGTTAGCAATGGCTTATGATTCTTTGGTAACTAGTTATAAAGAAACGGTTGGAATAAAAAACGAATCAGCTTATTATAATGCAGGTGTCATTCTTTTTAATATAAGCAATTGGAAGAAACAGTTGAGGTCTAATCAAATTGTAAATCATACTACTAATAAACGAGCTCATTACGCAGCAGCTGACCAGGATTTGATAAATGTTGTTATAGGAAAAGATATTCTTCCTATTTCTGCAAAATATAATTTTGAGCCTGCTTATCAAATGTTTAGTATTGATAAATACCTGAAAGTTTTTAACAATCCGGTGTTTTATACAGAGGAACAATTGATTGAAGCAAAAAAAGACGTGAGAATATATCACTTTTTCAGAGTTATGGGAGAATTTCCGTGGCATAAAAATAATCTGCACCCGTTTAATGATGTTTTTGATAAGTATTTACACATTTCTCCGTGGTATGATTACGAAAAAGCATTATCCAATTCCCCAATGATTTTTAAATGCGAAAAAGTTGCCTACAAGGTGTTACCGGAGGGTTTATTTATCAGATTATTCAGATTGTCACATGAATTATTTATGCGCAAATCAAATAAATTAAGTTTGTCTAGTAAAACCAGCAAAATAATGTGAAAATGTCAAGGAGAACTAATTTGAAAAAATGTCTAGTTACCGGCGCTAATGGCTTTTTGGGCAATGCATTAACAAAAAGGCTTGCAGAGCTTCAAATTAATGTTTTAGCAATTGTAAAAAACAAAGAAGGCTTAGTGGATTCAAATTACATTAAATATATTGAATTTGATTTGGACAACGTAAAAAAACTACATGAAGCTGTCTCAGATAGAGATATTGACTGTTGTTTTCATTTCGCCTGGAATGGCTCTGCGGGACCGCTTAGAGCCGATTATTATCATCAACTGAAAAATGTTGAAAACTCTTGCGATTTAATCTCTGAATTAAAAAGAATAAATTGCAGTAAAATCGTATTTGCAGCAAGTATTATGGAATTTGAGTGTCTGCAAAGTCTTGAATCCGGAAA
>JAFYGD010000246.1 GCA_017543415.1 Eubacterium sp.
CGGGGAGAAGGATATACTCGCTTACGGAAGCGCTCGTCGGCTTGCCTATTCTGAAGTCGCTGAACCGGCTTTTATCCCAGTTCGCCTGCATAAACTGCTCGAGCTCCTCAAGCGTGAAATCCCTGTTGACAGTTATTACTTGCCTTCCTACCATAAAACATTACTCCTTTTTTTATATTCCGTACAGAACAACGCCCACAGCACCCGAAAGCAGGATTAAAACAATGGGCGATATTCCGTTTTTAACAACCTTTCTTGAGCCGAAATATATCAGCGCGAACACTGCCGTAAGAACAAAAGCCTTTAAGTCAAAAACAGCTGCGTCCCCGGGGGTAAACGCAAATATATTTCCCGCCGCCATAAATATACCGGTTGCAAGAATTATACCGACTATTGCGGGCTTTATTCCGTCAACCGCAGCTTTTATGCCCTCATTTTTCAGGGCGTTTTTCATTACCTTCATAAGCAGCAGTATTATTGTAAAGGCGGGTAATACTACCGCCGCTGTTGCAACCGCCGCGCCTAAAACGCCGCCGTGCTTTGCGCCGATATATGTTGCAAGGTTAACCATAATCGGACCGGGCGTGCTTTCGCTTACGGCGATTAATTCCATAAGCTGTTCATCTTCAAACCAGTTATGAGCCGTCATGGTTTCCCTAATCAGCGGAACTGCTGCATAGCCCCCGCCGAAGGCAAAAAGACCGACCTTTAAGAAGGTGAGGAAAAGCTTAAGATAAATCATTTTCTTTTCCCCCTTTTTCTTTTCTTTTCGCAAGATAAACAAAAAAGCTTACCGCCGCCGCTGTCAGAAGTATTACAACCGAAGAAAGCCTTACCGATAAAAAGTCAACTGCAAGAAGCGTAAGGCAGGAAACAGCGGTGATTGTTAAGGTTAAAGAGTTTTTTTCAATTTTCTTAAAAATCCGGATTGCCGCGTCAACAATCAGAACGGCGACGGCAATTTTTATTCCCTGAAAAGCGCCCGCCACCCATTTGATTTCAAGGAAGCTTTCAAGGAAAAAGGAAATAAGAAGAATAATTATAAACGAGGGCGTTACCATACCGAGCGTTGCAAAAAACGCTCCCAAAAAGCCCTTTTGCTTATTGCCTACAAAGGTTGCGCAGTTGATTGCAATGGGGCCGGGGGTGGATTCCGCAATAACCGTAACGTTAAGCATTTCGTCATTTGTAAGCCACTTTTTCTGCTCAACGCAGGTACGCTCAATAAGCGGGAGCATAGCGT
Organism: Eubacterium sp.; assembly: GCA_017543415.1. Lineage (GTDB taxonomy): Bacteria > Bacillota > Clostridia > Oscillospirales > Acutalibacteraceae > Eubacterium_R. Next base: position 1,244 of record JAFYGD010000246.1, read on the forward strand.
AGCCCCCGCCGAAGGTGAACAAACCTATTTTTGCAAAGCTTACAAATAATTCCAGAAGCTGTTTCATATTACGGTAATTTCGTCGCCCTCCCTTACGGTTCCGCCCGTAAGCACAATTCCGAATATGCCCTCGCGCGGCATAATGCACTGACCAACAAGCTCTTTAATAGCGCAGCCGTCGTGGCACTCCTTGCCTATCTGCGTTATTTCAATAACGGCGGTATCGCCTATTTTCAGCTTTGTTCCTATGGGTAAAGTATGAAGAACGATACCCTCGGTGGTAATGTTTTCCGCAAACATACCGTGGCAGAGTCCGTCCGTGCGCATACCCTGCGCGCGCTCTATACTCTCCTTTGCAAGAAGGCTTACCTGGCGGTGCCACTTGCCGGCATGGGCGTCGTTTTCAAAGCCGAAATCTTCAATCAGCCTTCCTTCCGGGATTGATTTTTTCGGCGTTTTCTTTTTTTCGCTGATATTGATTGCAACAACTTTTGCCATTTTATCCTCCGGTTTTATTAAGTCCGTGGGCGGTGCTTCTGTTTTCAAAATTATGCCCCGCGGGCTTTTTAAGAATAATTTTTTCAATCTCTTTCAGGAGCTTTTCTTCGTCGTTTATAAACGGAAGAATATCATACGCCGTATCATAGCCGAGGCAGGGCTTTACCTTACCGTCGCAAAGCAAACGTACCCGATTGCATTCATTACAAAACTTCCGGGTAACGGGGCTTATCAGTCCTACTCTGCCCTTAAAGCCTTCGGCGGAATAATACTTTGCGGTACCTTCGCTTCCCGTATATTCAAGGATAGGAAACTGCTTCAGTATTTCATCACCCGTTACGAGTAAATCCGCGTTTTCGCCTTCGTCTGAAAACGGCATAAGCTCAATAAAACGCACGTCAATTTTTCGCTCTTTTGCAAGGCTTATAAGCTCGCCCGCGCCGTCAGAGTTAACACCTTTCATAAGCACGGCGTTGAGCTTCAGCGGTGAAAGCCCGGCTTTTTCGGCGGCGTCAATGCCCTCCATTACTCTCTGAAGAACGTCGGCGCCCGTAAGGTGACGGTAGGTGCTGCCGTCGGTGCTGTCAAGGCTGATGTTAACGCTGTCAAGCCCTGCCGCCTTCAGCTCTTCTGCATACTGTTTAAGGTAAACGCCGTTTGTTGTAAGGGCAACCGTTTCAATTCCGGAAACGGTACGGATAAGCCTTACTATTTCGGTCACGTCGTTTCTTACAAGCGGCTCGCCGCCCGTTATTCTGATTTTTTTTATTCCGCATTTTGCAAAGGCCTTCGCGATTATATAATACTGCTCCGGAGTTAGCTCCTCCGCCTTTTTGGCGCAGTCCTCCTTACCGCAATAAACGCAGTTTAAATTGCAGCGCTGAGTTACGGAAATCCGCAGATATGAAATTTCTCTGCCGAAACTATCCTTCACGGTGATAATCACTCTTTCCGCCCGTTTTTTCGAGCAGTTTTATTTCTTCAATAACCATTTCGCGGTCAATCGCCTTGCACATATCGTATACGGTCAGGGCGGCGACCGAAGCGCCGGTCAGCGCCTCCATTTCAATGCCTGTTTTATAGGTGCATTTTGCGTTTACATAAATGCCAAGAGCGCAGTCGCTCTCCCTTTCAAAATCCACGGTGATTTTATCAACGGGGATATTATGGCAAAGCGGAATCAGCTCGTTTGTCTTTTTTGCGCCCATAATTCCCGCAAGCCTTGCGGCGGCAAGACCGTCGCCTTTTTTCAGGTTTGCGCTCATAAGCGCTTCAAGCGTTGAGGGCTTCATTTTTATTCTTGCATAGGCTTTTGCGGTACGAACGGTAATCTCCTTACCGCCGACGTCAACCATTACCGCTTCGCCGTTTTCGTTAATGTGAGTAAGCATTATACATAGCCTCCCATTTCGGACAGCCTTTTGTGAAATTCGTCCGAATAAAGAACTTCTAAAAACACCTTGACCATCGGGTTTTCAAGCTCGTTTTTGTCAACTAAAAATTCGTAGGTTTCGTTACAGATGGGAATAAAATCAAGGTCGTACATTTTAGCGGCGGAATAAATTCCGAGCCCTGCGTCCGCATTGCCCGCGGCAATCAGAGCAGCAACCGCCGTGTGGGTAAACTCCTCGTTATGATAACCGTTGATATCCTGCGGAGTAAGGCCGTTGAGCTCAAGCAGGTAATCGCAGAGAATACGCGTTCCCGCGCCGCGCTGACGGTTAACGTAACGCGCGTTTTTAATATCCGCAAACTCTTTTATTTTGAGCGGGTTGCCCTTTTGCACCATTAATCCCTGAATTCTGCCTACGCCCTTGACGGTTACGGCTTTGCCCTCGGGCAGATATTTTTCAACATAGGATTTATTATAAATTCCCGTTTTTGTATCAAGCAGGTGGATGCCGCCCATATGGGCAAGACCGTCGCGCACGGTATATATTGCGCCCATGCTGCCGACGTGGGTTGAGCAAACTCTGAACGGAGCGCCTTTTTTTGCAAGAAAGTCCGCAACCTCGTCAATAAGCGGGTCGTGACTGCCCGTAACGATAAGCGTGTTTTCAATTTCGCAGAGCGGCTTGTTAAGGCGTACCTCAATTTCCTCGCCCGCCTCAATGCCTTCGCAGTTCTGCGGTACAATCAGAACG
>JAFYGD010000247.1 GCA_017543415.1 Eubacterium sp.
AGAGACTGCTTTCGCAATCTCTCTTTTCAATTACTCTCAATCGTTCGGCTATTTGTATTTTTTATTTAACATCCTTATTATAAGTAGCCTTAGCCGTCTTTTTATTTATCTTCCTTCGGGAAAATCTGAAATACCGTTGTGCCTGCGTATATTACTACAAGCGAAAGCAGCGCGTAAGCAACCGCCGCCGCAATAACAAAAATCTTTTCCCTTGAAGTATCCGCCCTTAAGCCGTAAACAATGCTTACAACGCTTACTGCAACCGGCAGCACTTCAAAAATAATCGGGTATTCAATTACAAGGGTAAGCTTTTTATACTCACGCGTCATTAAAACGATAACTACGCCGAGCGCCGCAAGTCCCGCTTCAAAAAGCAGCATGTTGAAAAACAGGCTTTCATTGGTAGTCATACCGTTTACATAGAATATTGACGTAAAGTCGGATTTGAAAATAAGTATCATCGCAACGGCAATACCAACCCCGTAATTGCAAAGGTTAATAAAAACCGCAAGCGCTTTTGAAAGCTGTTTCATATCTTATCTCCCCAAATAATTTTTGATTTCCTTAAGTAGAATATCAATTTCTTCGTCAGTGCCTACCGTAATTCTTACGTAATTGTCAATCCTCGGCAGGTTGAAATAGCGTATGAACACCTTTTTCGTTTTAAGGTATTCAAACATTTCCTTCATATTCCTGTCTTTGCGTGTTGCAAAAACAAAGTTAGCCGAAGAATCAAGCACCTCAAAGCCGAGAGCTTTAAGCTCGTTTGTAAGTCTTGCTCTTGTATTGATTATTTTGCTTATTGTTTCTTTAAAGTATTTCCCGTCTTTGATTGAGGCAATTCCCGCGGCTATTGAAAGCGCGTCAACCGTGTAGGAATTGTAGGAATTCTTAACCGCCTCAAGAACGGAAATCAGCGCCTTTGAGCCTATTGCAAAGCCTATGCGCAGCCCTGCAAGCGAGCGCGATTTTGAAAACGTACCCGTTACAAGCAGGTTTTCGTATTCCTTTGTAAGCGAAACGCAGGAATAGCCGCCGAAATCAACGTAAGCCTCGTCAATAATAACAACGCTGTCGCGGTTATAATCCATAAGCTTTCTTATAAAGCCTTCGCCCTCGCAGATTGAGGTCGGCGCGTTCGGGTTCGGAAGAATAACGCCTCCGTTTTCCTCTTTGTAATCCTCCGCGTTAATTCTGAAGTTTTCATCAAGCGGATAGGTTTTGCAGGGAATACCGAACAGCCTGCACCATACGGGGTAAAAGCTGTAGGTTATATCGGGATAGGCAATGGGCTTTTCGCCGTTGAAAAACGCCTGGAAAGCAAGCGCAATAACGTCGTCAGAGCCGTTGCCGAGGAAAACGTTTTCCGTTTCAACCCCGTAATATTCCGCTATAGCCGCTTTTAAAGGAGTTGCGTTTGCGTGAGGATAAAGGCGCAGGGATTCTGCGTTGAATTCCTTAATTGCCTTAATCGCTTTTGGAGAGGGGGGATAGGGGTTTTCGTTGGCGTTGAGCTTAACTATGTTCTTATCCTTGCTCTGCTCTCCGGGAACGTAAGGCTCTATTTTACGTAAATTGTTTCTCCAGTCGTTCATTATAAACTGTCCTTATATCTTTCTGCGGTAATTATACCGTCTTTAATATGCATTTTACAGATACGGGCGTTGCGCGCGTCAAACGCGTCTGCGCCGAGGCTGTCGTCATAATCCCTCGCGTGGTAAATTGCGTACCACTGACCGTCCTCTTTAATCATGGAATGATGTCCCGTACCCTCCTCAAATTCGTTTGCCGCAAGCACGGGGGAATAGGTGTTATCATCGGGATATTTTTCAAAATTGATTTTGGTTAAATCCGTTTCGTCGGTTTTAGCCCTTGCATAGCCA
>JAFYGD010000248.1 GCA_017543415.1 Eubacterium sp.
AGATTAGCGTTAATCCGCCAACCCTGCCGATAAACATAAGCACAATCAGAATACCCTGAGACAGAGCGCCGAGCTGCGTTGTAATACCGAGCGTAAGACCGACGGTACCTATTGCAGAGGCGGTTTCAAACAGACACTGATAGAACGGAATACCGTCTGAAATATTGATAACCGAAGCCCCGCCGAAGCAAAGAACGATATACATAAGAAGCAGGGTTGACGCAGTTTTGACAGCGTCGTTATCTATACGTCTTTTAAAGCAGTGAACCTCGTCCTGCTGGCGTATGCAGGAATGCGCATTTGCAAGCAGAACAGCAACAGTTGTTGTTTTCATACCGCCTGCCGTAGAGCCGGGCGAGCCGCCTATAAGCATAAGAACAATCAAAACCGACTGCCCTGCAGAGGTCATCCTGTTTAAATCAACTGTGTTAAAGCCTGCCGTACGCGCCGTAACCGACTGAAAAAGCGATGACAGTATGCGTTCGTTAAGCGGCAGTCCTTTTAAATCGTAAAAGAAGAATATCAGCGCGGGAAAAACAATCAGTATTAAGCTTGTAACAAGAACAATTTTTGACTGAAGCCTGTAATGCTTAAACTTCAGCTTGTTTGTGATAACATCATCCCAGGTAAGAAAGCCGATACCGCCTATAACGATTAAAAACATTATGACAACATTTACACCTGTATTCCCGGTAAACGAGGTTAGTGAAGTATATTCACCGGTGCTTGAGCCCATAACGTCAAAACCTGCGTTACAGAAGGCGGAAACCGAGTGGAACACAGCCATACCGATTCCCTTAGCGCCGTACCTTGTAACAAAAAACGGCATAAGCAGCAGTGCGCCCGCAAACTCAATTAAAAAAGTTGCTATTATAACAAACCTTGTTAAATCAACTATCCCCCCCATTTTCTGAGCGGATATTGCCTTTTGCATTGTACTGCGCTGTACAAGTGAAATCTTTCTTCCCGAAAGGAGTGAAAAAGACGCGGCTACGGTTATTATTCCGAGACCGCCTGTCTGAATCAGAACAAGTATTACCGACCTGCCGAAAACCGACCAGTGGGTAGCGGTATCACGCACTACCAGTCCGGTTACGCAGACGGCTGAGGTTGCGGTAAACAGCGCTTCACTGAAATGAGCGGAGGTTCCGTCTGAAGAGGATAGCGGCAGCATAAGAATTAAGGTTCCCAAAAGAATAATGCCGGCAAATCCCAGAATAATTATGCGAAACGGTGTAAATATCTTACCCGTATTGCCCATAAACCACTTTCCTCCTTCTATATTTATTTCTCTGTATCCAACGCCCCAAAGGGCATTGGGTAGTTATTTTTGAAGTCTTTTTTTGAGCCTGTGGTTGCTCTGGGTAAGGGTTTCCTGCCAGATTTTGGGATTAAAGAGAATTAACATCGGATAAAGCTCAAGTCGTCCTATAAGCATATCAAAGATAAGCACGAGTTTTGAAAGGGGGTGGAAAAACGCATAGTTCTGCACGGCACCGCACTTGTCAAAACCGGGACCGATATTGTTGATATTCGCCATTATCGCAGAGAAGTTCGTTTCGGTATTATTGCCCTGTGCGGAAAGGATAAAGAACGAAACCACTATAATTCCTACGGCGGTGAGAGTATAGGTGTTGATGGTTTTTACAATACTTTCATCAACCGGTTTGCCGTCCATTTTAACCTTTTTAACGCTTTTGGGGTGAATATAGTAATGCAGCTCCCTGAAAGCGTTTTTGATAACAATAACAATACGCTGAACTTTTACGCCGCCGCCCGTACTTCCGGCGCAGGCGCCGATAAACATAAGCCAGAGCAGCAAGCCCTTTGAAAGCTGATGCCATGTGTCAAAATCAGCGGTTGAAAATCCCGTTGTCGTGATAATTGAAGCAACCTGGAAGGCAGAATCCGTAAGCGAATTAGCTGTACTGCCGTGCGACATAAATTTAAGGTCATAGAAAACTGCACCGATTGCAATAAGAATAATACCGAAGTACCAGCGCACTTCCTCCATAGTAAACGCCTTTTTGAACTGACGGCGAATAATAAGGAAGTATGCATTAAAGTTTACGCCGAACATAACCATAAACACGGTTACAACCCATTTTATGTAATAGGAATAACCGGCGATAGAATCGTTTTTAATACCGAATCCGCCCGTACCTGCGGTTGAAAATGAGGTCATTAACGCATCAACAACGCGCATACCGCCGAGTTTAAGGAGCAGTGCCTCAAGAAGGGTAAACACGATATAGATTACATAAAGATAACGCGCGGTTTCACGCATTTTAGGTACGAGTTTACTAACGCTCGGGCCGGGGCTTTCCGCACGGAGGAGGTTGATATTTGAGCCGCCGCCCGAAAGCGGAACGACCGCCATAATGAACACAAGTATGCCCATACCGCCTATCCAGTGGGTAAACGAACGCCAGAAAAGCGTACATGTTGCAAGGCCTTCAACATTGGAAACGACGCTTGCACCCGTTGTTGTAAATCCCGAAACGGTTTCAAACAGCGCGTCAATAAAATTCGGAATCTCGCGAGTAATCATAAACGGAATACAGCCGAAAACCGAAAGCACTATCCACGAAAGCGCGGTTGCGACGCAGCCCTCTTTTAAATAATATACAGTGTTTTTAGGCTTTTTAATTCCGAGCGCACCGCCGCACACTACGCATATTGCGGACACAATCAGATAAGCCCTGAGCTCCTTTTCGCCGTAAATGAAACCCACAAGGGTAGGCAGAAGAAGGAGCGCGGCTTCAAGAATTAAAACATAACCTAAAATTCTTCTGATAATTGATAAATTCATACTACTTATCCAAAATATCCGTAAGCTCGGAAAATCCTTTTTGAGTGGTTGCAATCATTACCGTATCGCCGGGTTTAATACAATCCTGGCCTGAGGGAATAATGATTTTGCCGTGACGGTTGATAAATGTGATAAGAACGTTGCTTTTAAGATTAAGGTCCATAAGTCTTACATCGGTCAGATTGTCAACATCGTCCTGTACTCGGAATTCAATCGCCTCAACCCTATGGTTGAAAATATACGAAAGCGTTTCAATTCCGCTTGAACGCGAAGCCTTTTTTGCCCTTACATAAGCAATAATGGCTCTTGTTGTAATATATCTCGGATATACGAGCGAACCGAGGTCAAGGTTGTCAATAATATCCTTAAAGGTAATTGCCTTAATTCTTGTAATGACCTTTATATCCGCCTTACTTATCCTGTTTGCATAAAGGTTAAGGAAAATATTTTCCTCATCCTTATCCGTAAGAGGAACGAAGGATTCAACGCTTTCAATACCTTCTTCACGAAGTAACTCTTCGTCGGTACCGTCGCCGTTAATGATAACAGCGCCGGGAAGAAGGTCTGCAAGACGCTCGCAACGAGCCTTATTCTTTTCAATAATAGTTACCTTAGTGCCGAGGTGGAGAAGCTGTTTTGCAAGGTAATATGCGGTGCTTCCGCCGCCGACGATAAGGGTATCCTTAACCTGGTGCGACTTTGAACCGATTTTCTTAAAGAACGCTCTTGCAACTTTTCGCGGTGCAACAAAGGCAACTATATCGCCCGCCATAAGAACGTCGTCGCCCTTGGGAATAAACACACGCTCGCCGCGTTCAATAGCGCAGACAAGAATATTTTCCGTTCTTGCGCCGATTGAGGCAACGGAAATTCCGTCAAGGATATTGCCTTTTGAAATTTTGAACTTAACGAGTTCAGCCTGGCCGTGCGCAAAAGATTCAATTTCAAGCGCAGTTGGCAGGCAGAGGATTTTTGCCATTTCTCTTGAGGCTTCAAGCTCGGGATTGATAATCATTGCAAGGCCGAGTTTTTCACGCAGATACTCTATTTCAATGCTGTAATCGGGGTCGCGCACACGGGCGATTGCCGCGCAGTTTGCAACCCTTTTTGCAACCGTACAGCAAAGAAGGTTAAGCTCGTCGCTTTCGGTTACGGCAATAATAAGATTAGCATCTTTAATACCGGCTTCAATCTGTACGCCGAAGGAAGCGCCGTTACCGACTACGCCCATAATATCGTACAAATCGGTAAGCACTCTGATTTTTTCAGCGTCCTTATCAATTACGGTAATATCGTGTCCTTCTGCGGAAAGCTGCTCAACGAGGGTTGAACCGACTCTGCCGCAGCCGACGATAATAATATTTAATCCGTTAGGTTTTTTCTGAGAACTCATGGCGTTTCCTCTTTATTTTTAATCTTAAACTAATATATCACATTAAGTATAAATGTCAATACTATAAATAAAATCCTATTTTTTTAATTACGGGGGTTGAACGCGACTGACGGATAATAAGCATTGCGCCGATTCCGTTCCCCTTAAGCGGTATTATTTTTTTCATACCGATTACCGTACCGCTGTATACCCTTTTGTACTTGCCGTTGGGTTTGAGAAGGAATAAATCAAAGGCTTCAACGCGCTGTGAAAAGGAAATATCCTCCTCAATAATACAGTACCTGACTTTTTTTACCGAATCAAACTTAAATTCAATATAGCCGTCGCTCTGTTTAAGCTCGCCGAGGCTCTGCTCAATTACCGGGGATTCGGTTACCTGCTTTATTTTTGCGCCGAGCTTTTTAAGCCTTACTCTGTCCTTACGGGCAATTAATCCCTTTTCGGTAGGAGGAACGTTCAGAAGCAGGAAGGAATTGTTACCTACTGAATCAAGGTAAATATTAAAGAGCTTTTTAACGCTTTTTACCTTTCCGCCGCCGGGATAAAACCAGCCCTTTCTTATTGAAACGTCAACCTCTGCAGGATACCAGACAAGGTTTGCGTTTTTGCTCAGCACTGCGCGGGAGCCCAGGTCCTCATCTGACGAGCTGATACGCTGAAGCGCCGCCGCTCCGTCCACAGTCTGCTGCGAATGCTTCTGAATTGTTTCAGCCCTTGTAAGATATTCGGGAACAACGCAGTATTCGCTTTTGCGTCCTTTGCCCGCTTCGTTTCCTACCCAGCGGATATCAGGGCCGCAGATTGCAATATTTGCGTCAGGCTGGAGCGTTCTTACAAGGCGGTAATAACGCTCCCAGTCGTATTCAAATTCCTTGGTGCCCGCACCTTTTGCACCGTCAAACCAGACCTCAAACACCTTGCCGTAATCGGTTAACAGCTCTGTAAGCTGACGGCAGAAGAAATCGTTATATGCAGGAGTGCCGTAGGTTTGTTCGTGCATATCCCACGGAGAAATATATACGCCGAAGCGTATTCCCTGCGCCTTACATTCATCGCTGACCGTCTTTACAACATCGGTAAGCAAGAGGGTTTTCATTACGTTGAAATCCGTTGTTCCCGTGTTCCAGATGCAGAAGCCGTCATGGTGCTTACAGGTTAAAATCAAACCTTCCGCGCCTGCTGATTTCACCGCTTTAATCCACTGGGCAGGCTTGATTTTTTCAATGGTAAAATCGCTGACGGTTTCCGTAGCGTTGCCCCATTCCCTGCCTGTTGCGGTATTCATACCGAAATGAACAAAGCAGTAAAACGGGTGAAGCGAATGCTGATACTGCGCTTCGGTCGGCACTACGGAAATATAGCGTTCAACCTCTTCGTCAAAAAGCGGCTGCTTATTATTTGTTGTTGTCCAGTTTTCATCAAGTTTAAGTTTCATAGCCTTATAATTCTATCTTCTTGGTTTGAAAACGGTTGCCCGTCTGTTCAACACGCTTACCGTTTTTACCGTTGTTGTTATGGAAGAAATAATCGTCCTTATCGTTTATATTCCAGATAAGCTTTGAGGTAAAATACCACCATTTTTCCTTCAGGTTCTTTTTGAAAGTGAACGGGCGGTTATTTTCAATTTTATCCATAAGAGGAGTTACAAGCTCTGCTTCAAGGTCGTCAATTTCGGTTGCGGCAAGAATATGAACGTCCTCATCGTTGGGAAGCGCTTCTCCCGCGTTAAGGATTTTAATCCAGTAATACTCGCCGCGGGCGTATTTAACCGCATCGCCCAATACGGTATGGGTAAACTCGTAACCGAGCTGACCCTCCTTGATATAAGCGGTTTCTTTGAAATCGTACAAATCCCAGCGCGCATATGCTTCAAAGGCATTATTAACAAAGCTGTTATCCCTGAAATTTGTGCAGAGAAGCGCAAGCTTTTTGCCCTCTGCAACGGGAAGAACCTCTCCGCCTGCTTTCATCTGTTTATCTGTTTCAAAAGTGATGCCGCAGGCTGTAATTTTACTGCGTTTAAGGTTTTCGGGGATTTCTTCATCAACCGCGTTGCCTTTAAGCTCAACGGGCTTGCAGCTTAAGGGGCTTCCCTTAACCTTGCTTTCCTTAAGGGTAAACACAAAGGTTTTAATCTCATAGGGCTTGAAATCGCAGATAAGCTTTCCCTTTTCAACCTTTGCTTCGCCGAAATATTCTTCGCTTGCCCAGGCTTCGTAAGCGGTATCAATACCTTCGCCGAGGGTGAATTCAAAATTCTTTACCTCTTTATTTGCACCTTCGTTAAAGCGAACAACATATTCGGCTTTATCACTGTGGTATTTCTTTTTAAGGCAGCGGATAATTACGGAATCATCGCTGATTTTTCCGAAGGAATATTCTCTGCCGAGCTCGCCCTTATGCTTTGTAAGTCTTACGGCTGTAAGCGGGGTTGTAAAAATACGCGCCTGCTTCTGGGTTTCGGTACCTACCTTGCCGCTGTGGGAGCAAACCGCGAAGGAATAGATATTTTTACCCAAATCCATTAAAGACTGCATTGAATCAATACGGTAGTTCTTTTTAGGTGTGTGAAGCGCGGTCAGGCGCAGAGTATTATTATTGAACTTATCCCATCCGTATTTACATTCGCTGAGTACCGAAACGCCGAATTCGCCGCTGCTGTCGGTAATATCTGCCCAGAGCTGGGCGGGAACCTCAAAGAGCTTTTCATTCATATTTTCACGCTCTATTG
>JAFYGD010000249.1 GCA_017543415.1 Eubacterium sp.
GTTCTCGGCGGCGACATTGAGGACGGACTTCTTCTTCTTGACGTTACCCCGCTTTCACTGGGTATTGAAACAATGGGCGGTATCAACACCGTTATTATTGAAAGAAATACAACTATCCCGACCAAAAAGAGCCAGATTTTCTCAATTTCGTTCATGGTAAGGCCTGAATCAGCCATAGCCTGACGTACGGGACCCATTGTCGCTTCAACAAGGTCAGCGGTCATCTCATTGAATTTTGCTCTTGTAAGAGTTTCTTCAAGGTGCTTTGGACCTGTTGCGTCAGCGGTAATGAAGGGAAGTGAAATCTGTGCGGTTGTCATACCGGAAAGGTCAATCTTTGCCTTTTCTGCAGCTTCCTTAATTCTCTGCATAGCCATTTTATCAGCGGAAAGGTCAATTCCCGTCTGTGCCTTAAAGCCTGCAACAAGCCAGTTCATAATCTTCTGGTCAAAATCGTCGCCGCCGAGACGGTTGTTACCTGCGGTAGCAAGTACTTCCTGAACGCCGTCGCCCATTTCAATAATTGAAACGTCGAAGGTGCCGCCGCCGAGGTCGTAAACCATTACCTTCTGCTCTTCTTCCTTATCAATACCGAAAGCAAGCGCAGCAGCCGTAGGCTCGTTAATAATTCTCTTAACGTCAAGACCTGCAATCTTACCTGCGTCCTTGGTAGCCTGTCTCTGGCTGTCGGTGAAATATGCGGGAACCGTAATTACGGCTTCGCGTACGGGTTCGCCGAGGTAAGCCTCTGCGTCAGCCTTAAGCTTCTGAAGAATGTTTGCGCTGATTTCCTGGGGAGTAAAGTTTTTATCGTCAATCTTTACCTTGTAATCAGTACCCATATGGCGCTTGATGGAAGCGATGGTTCTGTCCGGATTTGTAATAGCCTGACGCTTTGCAACAGCGCCTACCATTCTTTCGCCGTCCTTTGTAAAGGCAACTACCGACGGGGTAGTTCTTGCGCCTTCGGCGTTTGTGATAACAACGGGTTCACCGCCCTCAATAACTGCAACGCAGCTGTTTGTTGTACCTAAATCAATACCTATAATCTTTGACATAATAATTATCTCCTTTTCGGGTTATTTTCTTGTTAGTTAGCCGTTTTTACCATTGCGGCTCTTATAATTCTGTCGCCTGTTTTGTAGCCCTTCTGGAAAACCTCAACAATTACGTTTTCGCCGAGCTCCTCATCCTCAACGTGCATAACCGCGTTGTGCATGTTCGGGTCAAAGGTATCTCCTGCTTCGCCGAAGGTTTCAACTCCGAGCTTTTCAAGCGATGCCATAAGTCCGTCAAACGTCATCTGAACGCCTTTCTGAAGCGCGTCATAATCGCCGTTTTCGGTTCCTATTGCTCTTTCGAGATTATCAATAACGGGTAGTATTTCCGCTATTACGCTGCTTTTTGCGCTGTTGAAGCTCTGCTCCTTTTCCTTTGCGGAGCGCGCTCTGTAATTAGCATATTCGGCAGCGGTACGAAGAAGACTGTCTTTCGTTGAAGCAAGCTGTTCTTCAAGCTCTTCCTCGCGCGTTTTTTCAACGGGAGCTTCCTGTTCTTCGGCTGTTTCTTCAACCTCTGTTTCAAGCTCCTCGTTAATTTCGGGTTCCTTTTTACTCATACTTAAAGCCTCCTTCCGTAAGTAAGTCGGAAACTGTTTTCATTATATAGTCAACTCTCGGAAGAATTGTTTTATAGTCAATTCTGAGCGAGCCTATAATGCCGAGCGTGGCGGTCTGAACTCTGTTGTAGTTGAACTTTGCAATAGCGGTTGCCGTGCATTTAAGCTCGTAAACAGGGTTTTCGTCGCCTATGAAAAGCGCTGTTTTCATATTTGTTTTTGCAAATTCGTTAAGCAGACCTTCAAGCTTTTTCTTTTTTGCAAGAAGAACAAGAATGGAATAAGCGTTGTTGCCGAGCTCGCTTTGGGAAAGCAGCTTTGTTTCGCCGTTAATTACAAGCGAGCCGTCCGCCGCCTCTTTGCACAGTGAACAAAGGGAGGATAATATCGGCAGCATATCAAAAACTCTTTCGCCAAGCAGGGGAGCGGCTGACTGAATTAATGAAAGGTTGATGTCGCCGAGCGGAACGCCTATTATTATTTTCTGCATTAAGCCGTAAAATACGGTTAAAAATTCCTTATCGGGTTTGCAGGTCAGCCTGCACACCGAGGATTTGATTTTACCGCCGACTGATAGCATTACAAGCATTGCCTTTCCGTCACCTGCGGGGATTAACTGAACTCCCTGAACGCAGTCAAGCGGGTCCTTAACCGTGCTGTAAAACGCTGCGCAGCCCGTTAATTCGGAAAGAAGGCCTGCCGCGTCTGCAAGCAGCCTTTCTGGGTCGGAGGCGTTAACGCTGAGCACCTCGTTAATCTGCTGCTTTTCAAAGGGTGAAAGCTCCGTTCTCGGCATAATTGTGTCAACATAATATCTGTATGCCGATTTGGTAGGAACTCTTCCGCCGCTTGTGTGGCGCTGTTCAAGAAGCCCTACGGCGGTAAGATAAGCCATTTCGTTTCTGATTGTTGCGGAGCTTATTGAATAGGGGAGCATCTGGCAAAGATTTTTTGAGCCGAGCGGCTCTCCGGTCTTAATATAATAATCGGTTATTAAGCCTAATATTGCCGCGCGTCTTTCACCGAGCATTGCCTTTCCTCCCCTCTGTTTTTTACTTGTTAGCACTCTAGCCACGCGAGTGCTAACTCTATATGTATATTATATCCATTCCACCCTTTTGTCAATACTTTTTTTGAAAATTTTTGCAAATATTTACCCGAAGCCGAACAGAATGAACCGCCTTATTACAGTTTTAAAAAAAATATTTACATTTTTATAATTTTTTATAAAAAATAAGTTGACATTTTTTGCATTGATATTATAATAGGCTTGTTAAAATAATACGGCTGAAACATTTACCCCTTGTCAGCTTGCGGAGGGAGGGGACATCTTATGCAAAAGAAACTCAATATTGTAGTAGTCATTTTACTGATTGGGGCGATTGGACTGATGTCCACTCGTCTCTTTATTACGCTTTTTCCAAAGGCTGCGGAAAGGGAAAATACCTCCGAAGGCATTTCATATATTCAGGCGCTTGAAAATATTAACGTAACCAAGGCGGAAAAGACCACGGTTAAAGAGGAAACAACCAAAAAGAAGGAAGAACCTAAAAAGAAAAAGGCTCCTGCAAGGAAGAAGCCCGAGCATACCACCACAACCGAACCCCCCGAAATAGTTGACGGTAACTTCAAGGCGGCGTTTAAGGATATAGTTATCAGCGGCGACAGCATTGTTATGGCTATTTATGAATACGGCGTTCTTGACGATACCCAGGTTATTGCAAAGATAGGCGCCGGCGCGGGCTTTCTTAAGGATTCAACTCCAACAATTGTAAACGCGCAGCCGCAGTTCCTTATTCTTCATTACGGTGAAAATGAGCTCAGTACAAAGGAAGAGGCTCCTTATTTCATCAACCGTTATAAAGAGTGTATTCAGAATTTGCAAAAGCAGCTGCCAAATACGGTGATTTTTGTTGACAGCATTTTCCCCGTTCTTGAAAAGGCGTATAAGTCAGAGCCGTATACCGTTAATATTGACTATTACAATTCGCTTCTGAATAAGATGTGCAGTGAATTGAATGTTATATATCTTGATTATACTCAAACCTGGCATTCTTACGAAAAGAATTATTATGACGCAGACGGTATTCACCCGCTCAAGTCATATTACACCGAACAGTACTTACCTTATATCTTTGCGGAGGTAAACAAAAAACGATGAAACAAAAAAAGTATGTTTTTATCGAGGTGCTGTGTATTGCAGGGCTTGCGGCGTTCATTACCATGCTTTGCCTTTCGCGTGCAGGCGGTACGCAAAAGGAACTCAGCGAGGTAGCCGCTCCCGTAGTTGAGGCAATGCAGGAAGGCGAGATGACTAAAAAATCAAATGCCGACGCTGCAAAGACCTTTCAGCTTGACCTCACTAAAACCGAAGACGTGGTTTATTACAGCAACGATAATATTATGGACGTTTCGGAGCTGCTTATAGTCAAGCTGAAGGACAGCGAAGACGCCTCCGAATTTGAGGACGCAATCAAAGTACGGATTAACGACCGCAAAAATCTTTATAAAAGCTATGCTCCGGAACAGTACTCGCTGTTGAACAACAGTATTGTTGAAGTAAGCGGAAACACGGTGTTTTACTGTACTTCCCAAAATGCAGACAAGCTTTACGACGTATTTAAAAACGCTTTGTAATTATTAAGGAAAACAAAATGGTATTCAGTTCAGCAACATTTCTATTTCTATTTTTGCCTATTACAGTGGCTGCCTATTATATAATCGGCGGTCTTATTGCCGATAGCTATAGATTAAAGAATGCAATACTGCTGCTGGCAAGCCTCGTGTTCTACGCATGGGGCGAACCGGTTTATATCGTTTTAATGCTGCTGAGTATCGTATTCAATTTTGTAGCCGGCAAGAATATAGCTCTTTCAAAAAGAGCAGGCAGGGATAAACGGGCAAAGCTTACTTTTGTTGTTTCGCTCGTGTTCAATATCGGCGTACTCGGCTTTTTTAAATATGCCGATTTTGCCATTGAAAACATTCGGATGCTTTTCGGGCTTCACCTTAAACCGCTTAACCTTCCGCTGCCTATAGGTATTTCATTTTATACCTTCCAGGTAATGTCATATATAATCGACCTGTATAACGGAAAAATAAGGGCTCAGCGCAAGCTGCTTGATTTTGCGCTTTATATTTCGTTGTTCCCGCAGTTAATTGCAGGACCTATTGTAAAGTATAAGGATATTCAGCTACAGCTGAAAAAAAGGGACGTCAGCGCAAATAAATTCGGCAGGGGACTCAGCCGTTTTCTTGTAGGTATGGCTAAAAAGCTTATGCTTGCAAATACTCTCGGCGCGGTTTTCAGCACGGTACAGGAGTTTGATACTGCGGAGCTCGGCGCACTCAGCGCATGGGTGGGCATTTTTTGCTATACGCTTCAGATTTATTTTGATTTTTCCGGCTATTCGGATATGGCGATAGGCCTCGGCAAGATGTTCGGCTTTGAGTTTAACGAAAACTTTAATTATCCCTATGTTGCTCTTTCTGCAACCGATTTCTGGCGCCGCTGGCATATTTCGCTTTCATCGTGGTTCAGGGATTATGTTTATATACCGCTCGGCGGCAACAGAAGAAAAACTCCGCGCGTTATCTTTAACCTCCTCGTAGTATGGCTGCTTACGGGTCTCTGGCACGGCGCAGCATGGAACTTTGTTCTGTGGGGCTTGTATTACGGCGTTGTACTTATTCTTGAAAAGTACCTGCTCTCAAAGCCGCTTGAACGCCTGCCAAAACCTATTAGGTGGGGTCTTACCGCATTATGTGTTATTGCCGGATGGGTACTGTTCTCTGCCCCGACTTTAAGCGATGCGCTGATGTATTACAAAGCAATGCTCGGTCTCGGCGCCGGCTTTGCTGACGCAACGGGAAGATATCTTCTTGTTACAAACTTCCCGATTATGTTTATCGGCGTTATCTGCTGCCTTCCTATGTTCAAAAGATGGACTTCGCAGTTCAGTCCGAGAACAATCAGCCGTCTTCAGATGCTTGCTTATCCGCTGCTTCTGATTATCTGTATAATATTTATGATTAGCGAAACCTATAATCCGTTTTTATATTTTAGATTTTAAAGATGAAAAACAATAAGAAGAACAAAAAAGAAAAACGCAACCGAACAATTACGCGCCAGCAGGACAACCTCAATATGTTCCTGGCGTCTGTTCTCGTTACCATATTGCTGATTACCTTCGGTCTGGCTACGGTGTTTGGCGAAAACAAGCAGTACAGCGTTAATGAAAACCGTTATCTTGCAATGCCGCCCAACTTCAGCTTTGCTTCCGTTAAGGACGGTACCTTTATGAAGGATACCGAGGAATATATTTCCGACCAGTTTGTTTTCAGAGACGCTCTTGTAAAAACAAGAACGGGAATTGACGTTTTCTTCGGCAAAAGGGAAATCAACGGCGTATATATCGGCAGACAGCATTTTCTTTTTGAAAAGCCCGTGCCTTATCAGCAAAAGCGAATTACAAAAACGGTAGCAACTATGGAAGAAATAGCAAACAGGAATCCTTCGGTTCACTCCTATTTCGCGCTTGCGCCGAACAGCACTGAAATTTTAAGCGATTACCTTCCGCATAATGCTCCTACCGAAAATCAGACCCTGCAGATTTATTTAACTTACAACAGTCTTAAGAAGGTTTCATGTATAGACATCTGTCAGCCGCTCAAGGATGATGAAAATCCGGAAACGCTTTATTACAAGACAGACCATCACTGGACTACCCGGGGCGCTGTAACGGCAGCACGGGTGATTTTACACCAGATGGAGCCCCTTAAGCCTGTACCGGACTACCGTATACTTCCGCTTACAAATGAGTTTCAGGGAACGCTCGCGTCCTCTTCGGGTATATTCAGCGCAACGGACACAGTTTCTATTGCTCTTCAGCAAAACGAGGTGCCTTACACCGTAAAATATGTAGAGGAGAAAAAGGAAACAAGCTCGGTATTTGTTTCGGAAAAACTGAACGGCAAGAGCAAGTACGATGTATTCTTCGGCGGAAACTTTGCGCAGATTAATATTGAAACAAAAGCAAAATCGCAGAAGAATCTGCTTGTAATAAAGGATTCATATGCAAACTGCGTTATTCCGCTTCTTCTGCCGAGTTTTAAAAACGTTGTAGTTGTTGACCCCCGTTATTATAACGGTAACCTTCAGGAGCTTATTGAAAAAGAGGGTATAACGGATATTCTCTGGCTCTACAATGTAAATACGTTTTTAAACGATACTTCAATTAACGAAAAGCTTTCATAAATGAAAAACCGACGGAAAATTCCGTCGGTTTTTGTTTACTGAATAATATCTAATAAAATGCTGTCCGTCTGATTTGCCTGTGAAATAGGACTGTAGTTAAGGTCAGCGCCGAATTCGGGTGTGTTAGTCTTAACCTCAACGAATTCCTGTTTGTACCGGGTGTTTTTGTCCGCTTTTGCATTTAAAAGCCTTTTTTCAAGCTCTTTTGAAAGACCGTTGTTGTAGGCGTAAATATAGCCGTAAAAGGTCTTTCCGTAATGTGAGTTTATGTTAGAAAAGGTTTTTACATCAAAATACGTACCGCCCCAGTGGGATTCTGAAATGGTAA
>JAFYGD010000250.1 GCA_017543415.1 Eubacterium sp.
CCGAGGTCTGCAAGCTCATCGTTGCTTCTTACGTTAACCCTGTAGGAAAAGTCTCCTACGGCAAAGCGTTTTGCCGCCGCGCTCATCTGCTGAAGCGGGGTTACCATACGCTTTGTAATTTTCCATATCAGGTAAAAGCCCGCTGCAAGCACTACTACCGCAACGATAATAAATGTACGGATTAAGCTCATTACAAGAGCCGTAGTTCCCTCCTCTACCGTTGCAAAAACGATACCTATTATTCCCTCCGCGCCTTCGGTTGCGCCCTGGGAATACTTCGGGGCAATAATAGCGGTGCCTACAACATAGCTGCTTTTTCCGTTAATAACAGCCTTGGTATAAGCAGAGCCGTTTTCATATACTCTCATAAGCAGGTCATCGTCAACCTTAAAGGAGCTGTGCTCTTCGCACACCATGCTTTCGGCATAGTAAGACTTAATGCCCGTCTGCTCCTTACAGAGAATAACGCTGCCTTCGCCGTCGCACACAAAAACGTCGCTTGAAATACAGCTTGAAACCGTTGAAAGCGAGCTGCATATAGCCGCCTTCTGGGTTGAATAGCTGCTGTTCATATCGTTGATAATCAGCACGTTTGCAATATCGTTTGCAATTTTTGAGGTGTTTTCCTTAAGCAGTTCCGTTTTTTCGTTTATTGAAAATGTATTTACAAGAAGAATAAGCGTTGTTCCGAGCCCGAGAAGAGCTACAAGGAAGATTGAGGCGAACAGCAAAAAATACTTTGTAAATATGTTCGCCCTTGCGCCTTTAATCTTAATTTTCGGTAAACTCATAGTTTCAAAAATTAATCCTTGGTTTCAAATTTATAGCCTACGCCCCAAACGGTTTTAAGCGTCAATTTATCCGAAACGCCTTCAAGCTTTTCACGAAGTCTTTTAACGTGAACGTCTACCGTTCGGCTGTCGCCGTAGTAATCAAATCCCCAAACCTCGTCAAGAAGCTGGTCTCGAGTGTAAACCCTGTTGGGATTTGAAGCAAAATGGTAAATAAGCTCAAGCTCTTTGGGCGGAGTATCAACAACGATACCCTTTACCTTCATTTCATAATTTGTAATATTGATTTCAAGGTTATCGTAAATTACAACCTTCTTTTCGGTTTCGGATGTTTCGGTTTCACCCTTTGTTCTTCTTAAAACAGCTTTGATTCTTGCCATTACCTCTTTAGCGTCGAACGGCTTAACAACATAATCGTCAGCGCCGAGCTCAAGACCGAGCACTTTATCAAAGGTTTCACCCTTTGCGGTAAGCATAATAATCGGTGCGCTTGAGGTTTTTCTGATTTCACGGCACACCTGCCATCCGTCCATTTTGGGCAGCATTACATCAAGAAGCACCAAGTCCGGAGACTTGCTCTGGAACGCTTCAACCGCAGCTGCGCCGTCGTTTGCAGTTACAACTGTATAGCCGTCGCTTTCAAGATAAAGCTTGAGCAGTTCACAGATATTAAGGTCATCGTCAACTACTAAAATTTTAGCCATAGTTTTATCCTCCGTTTTATGATTTTAATGCATATAGTTATACATTATTAATTTTATACCATTTAAACACAATTTACAAGTAATTTGTTAACATTTTTATTTTTACTTTATAATCACGCATTAATCAAAAGGTGTAAAATTACAGGTAAACTATTATTGTAAACAAATTGTTACCGATTTTAACAATTTCTTGACAAATACAAGATATGAGAGTAATATAGTTAAGAATTACTATATTTATGATTATGTATTAACATATAATTATACTTTTTAGTTATTCTTTTTCGCTTAATTGCTAATAAAAACTGTACCTTTTCTGATGAAATTGAGCCGGGGGAAAACCGTCAGATTTCCCCCGATGTGAAAAAATATGACAGAAGGAGGTGCTATTGATTATGGTAAAAGAAGCTCTAAGTTCACCTTTTGTTACCGTTCTGTTTGCTATTTTAGTTGTTGCTTTAAGCTTTCTTATCGGCTTTGTTCTCGGTGAAATTCACAAGGAGAAAAAAGCTCTGAAAGACAAGAACTCGGCTGTTCAGGAAGCAACAAATATTATAAACAACGCCCTCTCAGAAGCGGAAGCTACAAAAAAGGCCCAGCTTATGGAGGTTAAGGACGAAATCCACAAACTCCGTTCGGACGCAGATAAGGAAATCCGCGAAAGACGAAATGAAGTTCAGCGTCAGGAGAAAAGGCTTAATCAGCGCGAGGAATATCTTGATAAGCGCGCCGATTCCCTTGAAGCTAAAAATGAAAATTTAAGCCAGAAACTTAAGGAAGCAGACGAAAAATTACTTGAAATCGATGGCATCAAGAAAAGTCAGTTTGACCTGCTTGAAAGAATATCGGGTCTTTCGCAGGAGGACGCAAGAAAGCAGCTTATGCAGTCGCTCGAAAGCGAGCTTGACGTAGAAAAAAGCAAAAGAATTCTTGAATACGAGCAGATGGTACGCGACCAGAGCGACCTTCTTGCAAGAGAAATTATCAGCACTGCAATTCAGCGCTGTGCTGCCGACCACACGGCAGAAACAACCGTTTCCGTTGTTGCGCTTCCCACAGACGACCTTAAGGGCAGAATTATCGGCCGTGAGGGCAGAAATATCCGTTCAATTGAGCAGATTACCGGCGTTGAGCTAATTATTGACGACACGCCGGAGGCTATTACGGTAAGCTCCTTTGACCCCGTAAGAAGAGAAATTGCACGACTTACGCTTGAAAAGCTTATTCAGGACGGCAGAATTCATCCCACAAGGATTGAAGAGATGTTTGAAAAAGCAACGCGCGAGGTTGAATACACTATCAAATCCGAGGGCGAAAAGGCTGTTATCAGCGCAAACTGCGGTTCAATTCACCCTGAGCTTGTTAAGCTTCTCGGTAAACTCAGATACCGTACCTCTTACGGTCAGAGCGTTCTTAAGCATTCGCTTGAGGTTTCCTACATCGCAGGTCTTATGGCTGCAGAGCTCGGCGCTGATGAAAAGCTTGCGCGCAGAGCAGGTCTTCTTCACGATATAGGCAAGGCTCTTGACCACGAAATGGAGGGCAGCCACGTTGCTCTCGGCGTTGAATACGCAAGGAAATACAAGGAAAGCGAAGCCGTTGTTCACGCAATTCAGGCGCACCACGGCGACGTTGAATGCAAAACCATTGTTGCTGCGCTTGTTCAGGCGGCTGACGCCGTTTCGGCATCACGTCCCGGTGCAAGACGCGAAAACATTGAAAACTACATCAAACGTCTTCAGCAGCTTGAAGAAATTTCACAGGGCTTTGAAGGTGTTGAAAAGGCTTATGCAATCCAGGCGGGCCGTGAGGTCAGGGTTATGGTTAAGCCCGAGGTTATTGACGACCAGAAAATGCCGCTTGTTGCGCATGAAATTGCCAAGAAAATTGAAGAGGATATGGAATATCCCGGTCAGATTAAGGTTAATATCATCCGCGAAAGCAGAGCCTTTGACGTTGCAAAATAATAAAGAAAAAACAGGAGAGTACGCTCTCCTGTTATTTTTTTGTTTTTTTAATATACATTTGTGTTTTAATAGATTTTATTAATATATATTTAATAATATATAAATTGACATTTTATTTTTTAAATGATACAATACTACAGTATCACTCTATACTAATATAGGGTAATTTCGTTTTCGGAGGTAGAGTAATGGACGAAACAAGAGAAATAGACATAGACTTACGGAAAATATTTTATATGATGCGAATTAAAGTGGTTTACATCATTCTTGCAACATTTTTGCTTGCAGGAATTGCGGGAGTATTTACCCACTTTTTCATCGCGCCGACTTATACTGCAAACGCAAAATTCTATGTTTACAGTAACCCAAACAACACGGTTTCAACAGACAGGGCGATAAACACGAATGAAATTGACGCTTCAAGCGACATTATCAATACATACGTTTACCTTCTTAAATCCGACACCGTGCTTGACAAGGTTGCCCAGGATTTGGGAATTGCTTCGGGTGAAAGTTTAAAGAACCTGATTTCGGCAAACGTTATTGAAAACACCCTTATTTTCCAGGTTAAAGTAACAACTACCGACCCCGAGCAGTCGGCAAAGATAGCAAACTCAATTGCAAAAATTGCACCGGATGAAATTGTAAGGCTTGTTAACGCAGGCGGAGCAAGCGTTGTTGATTATGCAAAGGTTCCGACAAAGCCGGTTGCGCCTAACCTTAAGAAAAACGTTGTTGTAG
>JAFYGD010000251.1 GCA_017543415.1 Eubacterium sp.
ATTTTTAAGCTGCCTACCTGCAATAAAAAATTCCCTCGTGATTACGGTAAAAGCCGTCCCTGTCTTAACGGTTTTATGGGGCTTTGCTCCGCGCCCTGCAACGCAGGTATTACAAAAGAAGATTACGTCCGCAATGTTACTGATGCCGTTTCGTTTTTAAAAGGCGGCAGCGCTAAAGCGCTTAAGGAAATGCAGGCAAAAATGGAGCAGTATTCCGAGGAACTTGAATTTGAAAAGGCCGCCCAGATGCGTGACAGAATCAAGGCTGTTAAAAACCTTGAGGAAAAGCAGAAGGTCGTTTCAATCAACGTTCCGGAGGAGGACGTTTTTGCCCTTGTCAATTCTAACAAAAAGGCGTGCTTTGATGTTATCCGCTTTAAAAACGGAAGGCTGACCGACAGCGAGCACTGGCTGATTGACAGCGTTGATAATACCGCCCAGGCGCGTTTTGAGCTCATTGAGCGCTATTATTCAATGCGCGACTATATTCCGTCAAGAATTGCCGTAGACGGTGAAATTGAGGATGAGCAGCTTCTCCATGATTATCTTGAGCACATCCGCGGCAAAAAGCTTGAGATTATTCACCCGCAAAAGGGTGAGCATCTTAAAATAGTCAATATGTGCATTAAAAACGCCAACGAGCATCTTGCACAGAATCAGGGAAGGCTCGGTAAGGAAATGGCTGCGCTTGAGGAGCTTGCACAGCTTCTCGGACTTCCAAAACCGCCCGAATATATTGAAAGCTACGATATTTCGCATACCTTCGGAGCAGATAACGTTGCAGGTATGGTCGTTTTCCATAACGGCAGACCTATGAAAAAGGCATATAAGCGTTTTTCTATCAAAGGCTTTGACGGTCAGAACGACGTCGGCTCAATGCAGGAGGTTTTAACCCGCCGTTTTAATCATTACTATGAGGATGATGAGGACAGCACCTTTAAAACCCTGCCCGACCTTATTCTGCTTGACGGCGGCGAGCCGCAGGTTAATGTAGTTCTTCCCGTTATTAAAAGTATGGAGCTTGACGTTCCCGTTTTCGGTATGGTTAAGGACAGTAAGCACAGAACGCGCGCAATAGCTTACGGCGGGGGAGAGATTACAATTAACTCGCACCGCAGTGTGTTCACTCTTGTTTCTACTATTCAGGAGGAGGTTCACCGCTTTGCGATTACCTACCACCGTAAAAAGCACCAAAAATCAAGCTTTTCATCAGGGCTTCTGAAAATCGAAGGCATAGGTGAAAAGAAAGCAAAGGCCCTGCTGAAGCAGTTTAAAACAGTCGCTGCAATAAAACAGGCGGGCGTTGACGAGCTTAAAGCCGTTGGCGGAATTACCGAAAAAAACGCTGAAGATATTTATAATTATTACAATTCGTAAAATTGATAAAATAATCTTGACTAAATACCCGACTGTCAGTATAATATTTATGTGTAAATTTATAAACAGAGGTTGTTATGAGAGTTATTACAGGTTCCGCAAGGGGTAGAAATTTAATAACCCTTCCGGGCGAAGAGGTAACCCGACCGACAACCCAAAGCACTAAGGAAGCGCTGTTTTCCTCAATTCAGTTTGAGCTTGAGGATAAGCAGGTGCTTGACCTTTTTGCAGGCAGCGGTCAGCTTGGAATTGAAGCGCTTTCACGCGGTGCAAGGTTCTGCACCTTCGTTGAAAACAACCGCCAAGCCTTAAAGGTTGTAGAAGAAAACGTTAAAAAATGCGGCTTTGAGGATTGCTCCTCAGTTGTATTTGCAGACGCGGTATCCTTCCTTTCAAGGCGCGGAGGCTTTGATATTGCCTTGCTTGACCCGCCGTATAATAAAGGACTGATTGAAGATTGCCTTGAAAAGCTTGTTTCAAAGATGAATGACGGCGGCGTTATCATCTGCGAAACCGCAAAGGCTGAAGCCCTGCCCGAAACCGTTGGCAGCTGGAAAATCGCAAGGTCCAGAGCGTACGGCAAAACAAAGCTTACCTATTACAGAAAGGGAAGTTAGTATGAAAATCGCAATTTGCCCCGGTAGTTTTGACCCGATTACCTTAGGGCATCTTGATATTATTGAGCGCGCTGCCGTTCTCTTTGACGAGGTAATAGTCCTCGTAGCAAGCAACAAAAGCAAAAACACAAGCTTCTCCATAGAGGAGCGTATGGAGTTAATCAGACGCTGCGTAAGCAATAAAAACGTTACAGTTGACTGCCATTCGGGGCTTCTTGTTGACTATGCAAGGGAAAAGGGAGCCGTTGCGATTGTTAAGGGACTTCGTGCTATGTCGGATTTTGATTATGAATTCCAGCAGGCACTTACAAATAAATCACTTTATCCCGAGTGTGAAACCGTGTTCTTAACGGCAAAAGGGGAAAATATGTTTCTTTCCTCAAGCATGGTTAAGCAGGTGTGTTCCCTCGGCGGTGACATAAGCTCGTTCGTTCCCGAAGAAATTGTAAACGATATTTATAAAAGATGTAAAGGAGAAATCTAAAATGACAAACACCGATATTTTACTTGAAGACCTTGAAGACGTACTTGACGACGCTACCTCAATACCCCTTTCAAAAAAGTGTGCGGTTGACGTTGAAAAAATAAAGACTATCATTGAGGATATCAGACTTAATACTCCTCAGGAAACCAAGCAGGCTAAAGCTATTGTAGACAGCAGAAACACTATTCTTGAAGAAGCAAAGAAAGAGGCTGCTGACATTATTGAGCAGGCTAAGGCTGAAGCAAGAGACCTTGTTGCACGCGATGAAATTACCAAAACAGCACAGGCTGAAGCTGCCGACATTCTTGCAAACGCAAACGAGCAGGGCAAGCAGTTTATCGCAGACGCACAGGCTCAGGCTTCCGATATTCTCAATAACGCAACAACTCAGGCTAATGAGATGGTTACAAGCGCTCAGAATAAGTCAAGGGAAATGCTTACGGCAGTTAATAACTATGCTGACGATACTCTCCTTTCCATCGACGACGCACTTTATAAAGCGCTTACAGACGTACGCCGCATCCGTGACGGTATCTCAAACGTACAGCGCAAAGGCAAATAATTAATTAACCAATAAAAAAGACGGCGTGGGAGACCTTCTGTAAAGAAGGTCTCCCAATTTCATTAATCCTTGAATTATTTCATTTTGCATAGCAATATTTCATCAACG
>JAFYGD010000252.1 GCA_017543415.1 Eubacterium sp.
AATTTCTTTTTTTTGAAAATGCGCCGTCTGAGGAGGAACAGCTAAGCGTATATTCCGTTGCCGCAAAGGCAATGAGCGGCAGGGAGACCGTAATAAGAACAGCGGACTTCGGCGGAGATAAAACCTTATGCTGCCGTAAAACGGATTCACGGGGAATACGCTTCAGCCTTGAAAACATTCCTCTTTTTAAGAGTCAGCTGCGCGCAATCCTGCGCTCTGCGGTTTTCGGCAGCGTTAAAATCCTTTTGCCGTTTGTAAGCACAGCAGACGAGGTTAAACAAACAAAAGCCCTGATTAATTCCTGCGTTTCGGAGCTTGAAGGCGAGGGACTTGAATATAAAAACGCGCCGCTTGGCGTAATGATTGAAACGCCGTCAGCAGCGCTGATTTCCGATTTACTTGCAAAAGAAGCCGATTTCTTTTCAATAGGAACAAACGACCTTGCCGCGTCAGTTATGGCTGCCGACAGGTTTGGCGATAAAGCGTCTGAGCTTTGCTCCGTGTTTCAGCCTGCGGTTTTAAAAGCGGTTGAAATGACTTTGAAAAATGCAAACGGAATACCCGTTACCGTCTGCGGCGAAGCGGCGACAGATGAAAGATTTATTGATTTTCTTAAAGAGCGCGGCGTTGACAGGCTTTCCGTTTCATCCCCGATGATACCGAAAATAAAAGAGCGGTTTTAACCGCCCTTTTATTATTTCATCATATCATGCTTGTGAATGTAATCAACAACCTCGTCAACCGTAGTAAATGCAAGCGCAACGCTTGTGTCAGCAGCGCCGTAGTATATTGCAATTCTTCCGGTATCAGCGTCGGTAAGCGCGGCGCAGGGGAAAACTACGTTCGGAACGTCGCCAACAGTTTCGTAAAGCTCGTGAGGTGCAAGAAGGAAGCTGTCTGCCCTGTGAAGCACCTTCCACGGCTCGTCGCGGTCAAGAATTGCGGCGCCCATACTGTAAGTAAAGCCGTTACAGCTTGTTAAAACACCGTGGTAAAACAAAAGCCAGCCCTCATCAATTTCAATCGGCGTAGGGCCTGCGCCTATTTTTGTCTTTTCCCAGTTTTTAACGGGTTCCATTACAAATCTGTATTTTCCCCAGTAGTTTAAATCTCTGCTCTGCTGAATAAAAATATCGCCGTAGGGGGTGTGACCTCTGTCGCACGGGCGTACAAGGAGCATATATTCTCCGCCTATTTTCCTTGGGAAAAGAACGCCGTTGCGTGCAACGGGGTAGGTTGCGTCCTCAAGCTGAACCCACTCCTTAAAGTCCTCAGTGTATGCTACGCCTATGGTTGTGCCGTGGGGCGTAAGGTTTACCCAGGTAAGGTAATATTTACCGTCAATTTCGCAGAGTCTTGGGTCATAGCCGTTAAAAATCACCTTTTCATCAAGCTCCCAGTGAACGGCGTCACTGCTGAAGCCCGTAACGATGTTGTGGTATCTTGTTCTGTCGTCAACCCTGAAAACGCCTGCAAAGCCGTCCTTGTAGGGAACAACGGCGGAATTGAAAATGCTGTTAGCAAAAAAGAGGTCATCCCTTGTAATTATCGGGTTTTCGGTATATCTCCATACGGGGTATTTATATCCCTCGGGCTTATCCTGCCATGGAATATTGCTCATTGCGCTTCCTAAAATCTTTGCCATAACTATTCCTCCTGTGTTTCAACTTTTAAGGTTACCGTGTTTTTGCCTTTTACGGCAGGAACGGAAATATAGCTTGCGCCGCTGTCAAATTTTTCAACAACGCTGAACTTCAAATTCTCTGATGAAAAAGGGGCGTGAACATATATTAAGGTTTCGCCTTTCTTATCGGCGTTGTATTCAAGCGTGAATGTGCCGTTTTTACGGTTAAAGCCGTAGCGTATAATGCTGCCCGCAACCGCAACGGGGTGCGTTCTTGAAAGCATTGTCATCAGCGGTGAATCAAGGTCGTCTCCGTGGTAGTCCCAGTAAGCCTGGCCCCACTGCATTTCGTCAAAGAAATCAAGCAGCTCAAAGGCGTGCGGGAACCATGAGGTATCCTTGTTATCGCTGCAACCACCCCATTCGCCTACTACAACGGGCACGTTAAGCCTTAACTGGGTGTTGCGCATTTCGGTAAAGAAAGCCTTTACCCTGTCTGCATTTGCGTATTTGTAAAGCGGAGTGTCAACCGCAAAGTCGTATGCGTGCGGACCGAAGCACTGAAGCGGTTCGCGCTTACCGTTAACGCTGATTGGAGGAGCGGATTGTTTAATTCCCGTGTTACAGATATAGCTCTGCTCCATCATAATTATACCGTTATTTGTAACCTCTCTTATAGCCGCGGTGGTTTTGTTAAGGAAGGGGGAATATTTGTTGTAATCAAACCTTGCTTCAAGCGGGTCAATGTTTACCATTATATCCCTTATAACGTCGCCGCCAACGCAGTCAAGAATATCGGGAGTGCTTCTTTTAACAGCGGATTTAAGCATTCTTTTGTGGTCAATTTTTTTGTTGAACAGTATATTCTTTGCAACGTTTCCTACAAGCTTTGCAAACATCTTTTTGCTTTCCGAGCCGGGGAAGGGCTCGTTCATAAGGTCAAAGCCGAAGAGCGCCGCCTTATCTCCGTAACGCTTTGCAAGCATGCGCCAGAGGTCGCAGTATCTGTCCTGAATTCCAACGCCGTTAACGGGGTCGTTGTTCCAGAAATGGTCAAAGGAATTATGTACCCACTTTCCGAAAAAGTAGCCGTCCGCCCAGACGAAAATCGGCATTCTCGGCTTTGCGCCGTCTGTAATCGCAGCCCATTCGGGCGCGCCGTCTCCGCAGCTTTTACCGCCGTTTGCGGAATAAATATCCTGGTGCATATCAAGAAGAATGTAAACCCCGTATTTTTCGGCAAGCTCAAATATTTTGTCAATTGATTCAAGGTATTCTTCGTTGTAGCTGCCCATAACGGGCTCAAGGTTCTGCCAGGTTATTGCAAGGCGGATAAAATCAAACCCGAAGGACTTATATTTTTTAAAGAATTCCTCGTCAAGGTTATAGTGGAAGCATTTGCTGTTAAGGTGCTTATCGTCAATGTTCATTCCGTTAAACAGCCTTGTTCTTCCGCTTTCATCAACAAAGCGAAGCTGATTTGTTAAAATCCTTTCCATAAATATTACCTCCGTCTTCAATTTGTATTATAAACGAACGCTTACGCTAATTCAACCGAATTTTTATTAAACATTGATTAATCTAAAATAATTTATTATAATAAAATTATCAATAATATAAGGAGCGGTTATATGAATTTTGAACTTGCGGTAAAAGAATACTTCAAAAACCCCTGCGATGAGGTTCTGTTTTCCGTTTCAAAGGCGCTCTGCGGTGAAATGAAGCTTTCCGAAAAGCTGCATATGCTTTCCGGTCAGCGTTTTTTTGTTCGCAACGGCTTTGACCTTATTACCAAGGGTCAGAAATATAACTGCCGCCCGTGTCTTAGCGGCGGAGTAAAAAGGCTTGGAATACCCGCGGTTGCGTTTTCGGATGGACCGAGGGGCGTTGTTATGGGTAACAGCACCTGCTTCCCCGTTTCAATGTCAAGGGGAGCCGCCTTTGACGATGAGCTTGAGTACGAAATCGGCTCTGCAATGGCGGACGAAATAGCTGCGCAGGGCGGTAACTATTTTGCGGGAATATGTATTAATCTTCTTCGCAATCCGCGTTGGGGCAGAGCGCAGGAAACCTACGGCGAGGACCCGTTTTTGCTCGGCAAAATGGGCGCTGCGCTTACAAAAGCTGTTCAGGAAAAGGGCGTAATTGCCTGCCCGAAGCATTATGCGGTAAACAGCATTGAAAATATCCGCTTTGACGTTAACGTGCTTGCGGACGAAAAAACCCTGCACGAGGTTTATCTTCCTCATTTCAAGGCGTGTATTGACGCGGGCGCGATGTCAATTATGGGCGCTTACAATCTGTTCCGCGGAGACCACTGCTGTGAAAGCAGGTATTTGTTAAAAGACGTTTTAAGGGAGCAGTGGGGCTTTACGGGCTTTACAATTTCAGATTTTCTTATGGGCGTTCGCAGCGCTTCAAAGGCGCTTAAGGCAGGCCTTGATATTGAAATGCCGCAACTTATGCGCTATACCGCGCTGCCCCTTGATTTAAAGCTCGGCAAGGTAAGCCTTGAGGACGTTGACAACAGCGTTGAAAGCATACTCCGCGGTCTTATTAAAATCACGCCGAAATTAAAGCACACCTCAAAGAGCGTTGTTGCCTGTAAAAAGCATACGGAG
>JAFYGD010000253.1 GCA_017543415.1 Eubacterium sp.
TCAGGGATTTTTTAGCTTCTTTAGGGGCAAAAGGACACAGCCAAAACCTAAACCTATTTATGTAGGGTGCCCCACGGGTGCTTTTTATTTTGCAATGTACTTATAAAATATCGTGTCGGTATAATCCGGACAGACAAAGTTTTGAATGTTCTCAGCAGGCACATTATCATAGGTTTCCACATAATCGTATTTTGTAACGCAGCTTCCCTTTGTCCTGATAAATTCGGCTGCAGAGGTGTAATACTCAACGCCGGGCGTTATACAGCCTATCAGGAATATTATAACCGCAGGAATATATCTTCTTAGTTTTCTTTGATTAACCTTTGTTTCTTCGGGTGTCGGATTATTGAGCTTCACGGGAGCCTCATAAATAATAAACTCCATAAAATTAATCATCAGCAAAAACAGCGAAGGAATTGACGCCCTCATGCAAAAATCGCACGAATACCCAATTTTAACAAACGGTATCAAAATCAAGGTTATAAGAATAAACAGGTTTTCAAATCTTCTCTTTTTGCTTCTGATAACGAAAAGAAGCAGCGCGAATTCAACAAGGTAAAAGAAAAGATAAATCATAAAACTATCGGAACCCTGTTCGTTGTTTACTGCAATCCCGCCACCTTCAGAACTTCCTTGAAATGATGAATTTGTAATATAATACATCGCATACACGGGAACTAATGCAATTACCGAAAGCACGTTTTGCAAAGTAAAAACTCTTTTAAAAAACGGCAGCACCTCTTTTGCTTTTACTGCTTTTATTAAATTACGTGCAGCAAATGCAAACATATAAAGTATAATGCCTACAAAGGGGAACGGCGAGGACGTAAGCGCAAGAAGCCCTATCAGCGCAAAAGAGCTTTCATCCTTTTCGTTATACATCAAGGCGCAAACAAGCCATGCAGGTACAGACTGATTGAATACCCAGCAAAGCTGTGCGGACATGCTTGTATACTGTATACCTTTTGACCACCATTCAAGATGCACATTAAACCATGTGGGATTATTAATAGCACCTAAAGCATCCATACCGCTGAACAGAATCATTATTGCCAGAATAATATACAGGCTTTTTTTGTTTTTTGCATTTAATTTAAACAGAAGCAGAATATAAACAAAAAATATCAGTACCGAAACCCAGATAAGAAGCGCTGTCCTTCCAAGTATCAATGCCATACTCTTGCTGCCGGCAAGCACACCTATCTTACCGAAAAGTGCAGGAACAAGCCAGATGCCTATATAGTATACCAAGCTTACGTTATTGCTGTATTTTACAGGCCAGCTACGGAATATAATATCCCTGAAAATAACGTTTCTGGCTCCCCAGTCCTGCTTTTGAGTAAAAATACCGCCCTGACCGGAAAGAATTGCCCATATAACTATTACAGCCGCTGCAATAATCAGCGCTTTCCAGCTGACAGAAATTACTTTATTCTCGCATTTTTTAGAAGAAAGCCAAACGGCCACAGCAAGAAGAACACAGCACGGTATACCTATAAAAAGCTTTGTCCATCCAAGAAAAAAGACTATTGCCGGCATTGACAAAAGAATCAGTGAAGCTGTTCTGATTTTATTGAAATGCAATGTTAACATAATTATCTTCCTAAAAGGACTGCCTCATGATTATGAAGCAGTCCGTATTATTAATGCTTTATTCGGCTAAGTATAAACCCGTTGTGTCAAGGTTGGTGTTGTCAACGTACCAGCTTTTGCCGATTTTAACAACATAGAGCTCCTGAATAGCAACGAGCTTGCCGTCTTCAAGGTGAACCTCACATTCAACCTTGGCAACGCCCGAAATGCTGTCAGAGCAGTCAAGCTTTGAATACGCGTCAATCATATCTGATTTCGGCGTTTTCTTTTTCTTGCCCTCTGTTTCGTCAACAAGCTTAAAGATGTCAGCCTTTGCTTCGCCGCAGGTGGCGGTAGGCTTAATTCTCTCCTTAAAGCCCTCGACGTAGGTCTTAACCTCGTCAGCGCCGAGCTCTTCGCAGGATTTCACCTCGGTAATGAACTTATAATCCTTGCCGAAGGTTTTCTGGTACTTGCCTTCAAACGCTTCTCTTAAAACGGTTTTGCCGTCAGCGGCAAGCATTTCCTCTGCGCCCGTAAGGCTTTCGCCGTAGGTTGCAACGTTTGCTTCAAGCGCGCCGAACATATATTCATAGTCGAGATAATCGTCGCCGTAAACCTCGTGTCTTACCTCTTTAAGCTTTGTGAAATAGGACATAAAGAAGGTTTCATAATCGTCCCAGCCAACCTCGTTTACAAGAGTACAGTAGTATTCGTACATTCTGTTGTAAACCTCATCTATGGCCTTCTGCTCCTCTGCGGAGCCCGTACCTACGAAGTCAGCCTTCTTAACGTCGTCGCCGTCGTTAAGAAAAACAACCATATCGGTTCTGCGGATAAAGTCGCCGTACTTGAGCTTTTTATTCTGTGCAAGAACGGTGTTTTTATAAGCATTGTAGCCGTCTCCCGTCTGAATAACGGTGTCAACGTAGAACTGCGCAACCTTTTCGGGCTTGAACGCAGTGTATCTTGTTGTGTACGCAAAAAGGGTAAGTCCCGTAAGAACAGCGGCAATCAGTATGCCTGAAATAACCGCATAAAGTCCTGCTCTGAATTTCTTTTCAGCCATTATCCACCCCTCCTTACTCTGCAGCTGCTTCAGGGGCAGCTTCGTCTGTTGCATCCCCTGCTTCGTCAGCGTTTTCAGCCGCTCTCTTTTCGGCAAGGGCAGCCGTAATTCTGTCCTTCTTTTCGCCTACCATATCATAGAAGAGAATAGGCACGAACTGAAGAACTACGAAAACAGCGGGAATAATTGTATAAATTGCAAGGAACCTGTTTAGCGTTGAATCGCTCTGGGTTGCGTATGCAATATTCTGGCTTGTTGAGAACTGATAGCCCGACCATGTATAAACAAGGAACGGGGAGAGAACCTTGGTAAACGCGGAGGCGATTTTTGCAATAAGACCGAAGCCCGCGTAAGCAAGTCCCTCCTGACGCTTGCCTGTTTTGAATTCCATTTCGTCAATACAGTCTGCAATCATGATATTCGGGGTAACGTTTGTATTACCGTGCTGAATACCGCAGAAGAAATTGAGGATAAGGAACGGAACAATAAGGCTGCTGTTAAAGCCGATACCCTTTGAAACAAAGTAAAGGATAGCGAGCGTTGAAGCGCCGTAGCAGCAGAAGATAATATAGGTCTTCTTTGTTGACCACTTTTTAAGCGCAAAGTTTACAAGCAGAGTACCAACCGCGGTACCGATACCCATAGGCAGCATAAGAGCAAGCTTTAAGCCCTTTGAGCCGAGAAGGTAAATTGCTATGTAAAGCGAAACCGTACCGTAAACGCCGCGTCCGAAGCCCGTAAGCTTTGTAAGCGAAACCATAAGAAGGTTCTTGTTTGTAAAAACAAGCTTGATACTTTCAAGAAGGGAAACCTTATCCTTTGTGTAAGGCACGCGCTCCTCGTTATTTGCGAAGAAAATCATAACGAAGATAATCATACCGAGCGCGCATACAGCCGTAGAAATAATAAGGTCAAGTCCCTGTCCTTCAGCGTTTTTATACTGCTGCTGACCCATTACAGCCTTCATAATAAGCGGTACAACGATAATTACTACCTGACCGCCCGACTGGCCTACGCTGCGCAGGAAGGAGGCTATTGAAATTGCGCTTGAACGCTCCTTCGGGTTAGGCGAGCAAAGTGCGCCGAAGCAGTTTGCAGGCGATTCAACCGCGCTTGAAATTGCAACATAAAGCGAATAAACAACGAACATCCAGATTGAAGCAACCGTGAAGTTTGTTGTGTTAGGCGCTACGAAAACAAGCATTGAAATAATTGCAAGCGGAATTGCGCCGAAGCCAACCCACGGCTTAACCTTGCCGAGCGGAGTTCTTGTTCTGTCAACAAGAATACCGATTACAAGCTCGCAGATTGCGCCTACAAAGCCGGCTACGCCGAATACACTTGTAACAAGAGCTGCAAGCTGCGCCGGGTCAATGCCTTTGCCCTTAAAGGCAAAGTCCGCA
>JAFYGD010000254.1 GCA_017543415.1 Eubacterium sp.
AATGAGCGGCGATAAGGGCGGTTATGCAGATGTTGTAATTATCCTTATTGTTGTTTTAATCAACGCGGTGCTTGGCGTTTACCAGGAAAGCAAGGCTGAAAAGGCTATTGAAGCTTTGCAGGAAATTGCCGCCGCAACGTCAAAGGTTATCCGTGACGGAAAGCTTATTGACGTAAGAACGGAGGATATCGTTGTCGGCGATATTGTTGTTCTTGAAGCGGGCGACAGCGTACCTGCCGACTGCCGTATTATTGAAAACGCTTCGCTGAAAATTGAGGAGGCTGCGCTTACGGGCGAATCCGTACCCGTAAACAAAGAGGTTGACGTTATTTCAACCGAAGGCAGCGACGATGTACCCCTCGGCGACAGAAAGAATATGTGCTATATGGGCTCCAACGTTGTTTACGGCAGGGGCAAGGCTGTTGTTGTTGCAACCGGTATGGATACTGAAATGGGTAAAATTGCGGACGCCCTTACTCAGGCAGAGGATGAGGAAACTCCGCTTCAGATTAAGCTCAATCAGCTTTCAAAAATCCTTTCCTTCGTAGTTGTGGGAATTTGTGTATTTATTTTTGCGTTTGATATTGTACGTTCGCTTATTATTCACGAACCCATTACATTAAAAACGGGGCTTGACTTCTTTATGGTAGCGGTTTCGCTTGCAGTTGCCGCTATTCCCGAAGGTCTTGCTGCTGTTGTTACAATAGTTCTTTCAATCGGCGTTACCAAAATGAGTAAGCGCAACGCGGTTATCCGTAAGCTTACGGCTGTTGAAACCCTCGGCTGTACCCAGATTATCTGTTCCGATAAAACCGGTACTCTTACTCAGAATAAGATGACCGTTGTTGAATATAAGGGCTCCGACGAGCAGCTCCTTGCAACTGCAATGGCGCTTTGCTGCGACGCTGAATTACAGGACGACGATGAAATCAAGGGCGAACCTACCGAGGCGGCTCTTGTTGCGTATGCCAATAAGCTCGGACTTAAGAAATACGAGCTTGAAGAGCATTTCCCGCGTGTTGGCGAGGCTCCGTTTGACAGCATGCGTAAAATGATGACAACTGTTCATAAGACCGAAAACGGCTTTGTTCAGTATACAAAAGGCGCTCCCGACGTAGTGCTTTCAAGATGTACTACCGTTTATTCAGACGGTAAAAAGATACCTATGACGGATGAGCTCCGTGCTGAAATTGCGTCTCAGAACAAGGAAATGGCGGATAAGGCGCTTCGCGTGCTTTGCGCTGCAATGCGTACCCATGCCGTTAAGCCTTCGGACGACGCAGACGAGCTTGAGCAGGAGCTTTGCTATATCGGCTTAACGGGTATGATTGACCCTGTACGCCCCGAGGTTGTAGACGCTATCAAGGAATGCCGCACTGCGGGTATCCGCCCGATTATGATTACGGGCGACCACAGGGATACGGCTATTGCAATAGCTAAAAGCCTTGGAATTATTGAAGATGACAGCCAGGCGATTACCGGCGCAGAGCTCAATAAGCTCAGCGATGAGGAGCTTGACAGAAGAATTGAGGAATTTTCCGTTTATGCCCGCGTTCAGCCCGAACACAAGGTAAGAATTGTAAAGGCATGGAAAAAGCGCGGTATGATTACCGCTATGACTGGTGACGGCGTAAATGACGCACCGTCAATCAAAAATGCCGATATCGGCGTTGGTATGGGTATTACCGGTACAGACGTTACAAAGAACGTTGCCGATATGGTTCTTGCTGACGACAACTTTGCAACAATCGTTTCCGCAGTTGAAGAGGGAAGAAGAATTTATGATAATATCAGGGCTTCAATTCAGTTCCTGCTTTCCTCAAACCTTTCCGAAGTGCTTTCAATTTTTATTGCAACGCTGCTTGGCTTTACGCTGTTTGAGCCCGTGCATCTTCTCTGGATTAACCTTATTACAGACTGTTTCCCTGCGCTTGCCCTCGGTATGGAAAAGGGTGAAAAGAACATTATGAGCCGCGCTCCGCGTGACAGCAGAGACGGAATATTTGCCGGCGGTATGGGAATTGACTGCGCTTGGCAGGGCATAATGGTAACTGTGCTTACCCTTGCAGCTTATGTTGCTGGTATTATAATGGGCGCAAAGGCTGAAGGAACGGAAATTAATTCCTTTATGGGTATCTTTGCAATCAATGAGGGAATTATCCACCAGAACGGTATGACAATGGCATTCTTAACGCTTTCAATGTCCGAAATATTCCATTCGTTCAATATGCGCTCCCGCCGTCATTCAATTATCGGTATGGGCAGTATGAACTGGTATCTTATAGGCGCTATGGTATTATCGCTTATTCTTTCAACTGCGGTAATCTATATCCCGTTCCTTGCAAAGGCGTTTGACTTTGCACATATTACCTTAACGGAATATGCAACCGCACTTGGAATCTCCTTCCTCGTAATCCCGATTGTTGAAATTGTTAAGGTGTTCCAAAGAGCAGCCGACAGAAAGAAAAAATAATAATCATAAAAAGCCTTTCCTGATGAAAGGCTTTTTTTAGTCTTAACACTTATCACTTAAAACTTAACACTTTTATTCTTGCTATATATTATAATTTATGATATTATATATAATGGTTTTTTATGTCGAGGTGTACGAATGGATATTAAGAAGAACGACGAAATAAAACTTAATATCGAAAGTATGACCTCGGAGGGCTCTGCCGTAGGGCATTTCGGCGGTGTTGCGGTATTCGTACGCGGAGCCGTTCCGGGTGATGTAATTACCGCCCATATTATTAAAACCTCAAAGCGCTATTGCATAGGTAAAATATCGGAAATAATTGAGTCTTCGCCCTCCCGTATTGAAAGCACATGCTCGGTTTCGGAAAAATGCGGCGGCTGTTCCTTCCGAAATATGACCTATGACGAGGAGCTGAAATATAAAAAAAGCAGGGTAGAGGACGCTGTTAAAAGAATAGCCCACCTCGACGTGCCCGTTAAAGATGTTGTCAGGTCACAATCAACCGCGCATTACCGCAACAAGGCGCAGTACCCCGTGTATATTGAAAACGGCAAAATGCACGCAGGCTTTTACGCCTATAAAAGCCACAGAATTATTCCGTGTACGGACTGTGAGCTTCAGCCGGAAGAATTTGCCGATTGTATCAACGCCTTTGCCCTCTGGACTGAAAAGGCGGGAATTACCTCTTATGACGAGCGTACGGGCAGCGGGCTTTTAAGGCATATTTATTTAAGAAAAGCAGTCGGCACGGGAGAGCTTATGGCATGCGCGGTAATTAACGGTACCGTCCTTCCCGAAAGCGAATTACTTGTAAACGGGCTTTGCAGAATTGAAGGTTTGAAAAGCGTCTGCTTTAATATCAACCTTGAAAACAGCAACGTTATTTTAGGTGAAAAAACCGTTACCCTTTGGGGCTCGGACTGTATAACCGATATTCTGCTCGGTAAGCGCTTTGAAATATCGCCGAATTCTTTTTATCAGGTTAATCACAGCCAGTGTGAAAAGCTTTATACGGTTGCCGGCGATTATGCGCAGCTTACGGGAAAAGAAACCGTAGTTGACCTTTACTGCGGAGCGGGTACAATCGGGCTTACGCTTGCCGAAAAAGCAAAACAGCTTTTCGGAATTGAAATTGTACCGCAGGCGGTTGAAAATGCAAAGCGCAACGCAGCGCTTAACGGCGTTGAAAACGCCGAATACTTCTGCGGAGATGCGTTTGACGGCGCAAAGGAGCTTGAAAAAAGGGGAATAACCCCCGATGTAATCATCCTTGACCCGCCGCGCAAGGGTTGCCAAAAGGAGCTGCTTGAGCTTACTGCAAATATGCAGCCTGAAAGAATTGTTTACGTTTCCTGCGACAGCGCAACTCTCGCAAGGGACTTGGAAATACTAAATTCCCTCGGCTATAAAACAAAGGAAATCACTCCCGTAGATATGTTTCCCCGCACTCCTCATGTAGAGTGCGTGGCATTAATAACAAGGTGATATTATGCAGATATATAAATCAGTTGAGGAGCTTTCCTCATTAACCGATAACAGGGTTATCGGCGCTGAAAACTTAACAATGCAAAACAGCGATATCCGTTTTAACGGAACGGGAAATATTCTTGTTGTTGAAAAGGGCGTAAAGCTTGTCGGAAGCAACATTAAATTTTTTGCAAGCAACAGTGTAATTTATCTTTCTTCAAATTCCCATAATTATATGCTTGATATAACCGTTCATAATAACAGCGCGGTATTCATCGGCAAAAACAACTACTTTAACGGAGCCCTGCACGCAACCGTTTCAGAACAGAAAAATCTTTTTATCGGCGATGAAGGGCTGTTTGCCTTCGGAATATGGATAAGAACAGCGGACGCTCATCTTGTTTACAGTACAAAAACCAAACAGCGCGTTAACCCCTCAAAAAGCGTCTTTATCGGCGACCACGTATGGGTAGGACAGGACGCATTTGTGCTAAAAGGCAGCCGGGTTGCTTCGGGAAGCATAATCGGCGCTGCCTCCGTGTGCGTTGGCAAGCACATTAACTCTAATGAAAGCTGGGCGGGTAATCCCGCAAAGAAGATTTGCGCTGATGTTTTCTGGGATGAAACCTGCGTTCATAATTTTACCGACAGGGAAGCTGCAGAGCACGAAACCTTTAACAGCGATAAATATATTTATTCATATTCAAAGGAAGAATACGTTTCCTTTGACGAAATTGACAAAATGCTTTCCTCATTAAAAACCGCAGGGGAAAAGCTTGAATATATAAAAAAACTAAGCTCAGGCAAAACCAAAAACCGTTTTGTTAAAATAACAGAGGTGTAAAAATGGCTA
>JAFYGD010000023.1 GCA_017543415.1 Eubacterium sp.
AATGCACTTGATAAGAGCGCTGATTTTATCCGCAGCTTTAACAAGCGCCCAAAGCGCTTCGTCGTCTTTTTCCTTTGTAAAAAACGGCTGATAATCCGCCTTGTAATCCTCCGGCAGCATAGCAAGCAGCTTTTCCCCTGCTGTATGCTCAATATCCTTATAAACGTTTTTAATATCGTCGTTATAATACTTGACGGGAGTGGGCATATCGCCCGTAATTACCTCGGTTGTATCGTGGTAAAGCGCAAGCGCTGCGGCGCGCTCGGCATTATAGCATTTGCCGAACTCCTTATTGCCTATAAGCGCAAGGGAATGGGCAATAACAGCCACCGAGTGACTGTGCTCTGCAATATTTTCCTTTGAGGTATTATACATAAGCGCCCAGCGGTCAATCATTTTCATACGGTTGACCATGGCGAAAAAGCTGTAATTATTCATTAAAGCACCTCAAAGGTAAATCCGAATTTTGCAGCGTAAGCCTGTGCCTTTGAACCGTCAAGACCCTTGACAACGATTGTGTTAAGGTCTTCGGAATAGTTGGAATCCGTAGGCATTATTGCATCCTCGTCAAAGGCGGTTTCCTTACCGTTTACAACAAGAGTTTTAAGGTTTTCTTCCCAAAGCGCAAAGCTCTTTACGGTTTTAACGGACGCGGGGAGTTCAAGACTTTTAACGCCGGATTCGTTAAACGCTGCTTCGCCGATTACTTCAAGAGTTTCGGGGAGGCTGACTGTTTCAAGCGCAGTTGTTCCGCTGAATACAAAATCGGGAAGAGCTTTAACCTTTGTTTTTGACAAATCAACGGCTTTAAGCATATCGCACGATGCAAAAGCGCCTGCTCCGAGAGTGAGCTCGGATGAATTGAAAACCGCTTTTTTCAGAGTCGTTGCAGCATAAGCGTAGTCGCCTACCTTGGTAACATTTGAGGGAAGATTTACGTTTGCAAAGCTGTAACCGAAAGCAAAATCCTGAATAACCGTTACCGAATCCGGAACGGTAATTTTATTAAGGTTTCCGATATAAAACGCGCTGTTGCCGACTACCTTTACGGTTGAAGGAATTGTATAGCTTTTACCTTTTTTTGCATAGGGATAAGCAACAATTTTGGTTTTCTTTTTATTGAAAAGCACGCCGTCCTTAACGGTAAAATACCTGTTGCTCTTTGCAACCTTTATTTCACTAATGGAAGTTCCTTCGCAGAAAGCGTCTCCCGACGCGGTTTTTACCGCTGAACCGAGAATAACGGTTTTTACGCTTGAGTACATAAACGCTCTTGTGCTTACCGTTGACGTTTTATTTGTTTTTACGGTTAAAAGATTTTCGGTATTTGAAAATGCGCCGATACCGATTGTTTTAACCTTTTTGGGAACGGTAAAGGTTTTACCGCTTTTTCTTGCGGGATAAGCAACAAGCTTTGTTCCCTTTTTATTGTAAAGTATGCCGTTTGAGGTTTTGAAATACTTATTCTTTGAGTTTACAACAAATTTTTTAACCGAGCTGCAGAACGGATTGTACTTCATTACCTTAACGTTTTTACCGAGCTTAACCGTTGTAAGGTTTGTTATACTGAACGGCATATAATTATTAGTCGGGTTCAGAGTACCTATTCTTTCAATTGAATCGGGAAAAACAAGGGCGGTTGTTTTTGTGTTTTTGGTTTCCATGCTCATAC
This sequence comes from Eubacterium sp., assembly GCA_017543415.1. Taxonomy (GTDB): domain Bacteria; phylum Bacillota; class Clostridia; order Oscillospirales; family Acutalibacteraceae; genus Eubacterium_R. The sequence goes on from JAFYGD010000023.1 coordinate 1,673, forward strand.
CTTCAATGGCAACAACCCTTTTGCCGCCGAGCTTTGAAGGAATGGTTATTGTTTTGCCCGCGCTGTTGCCGGAAACAAAAGCGTTAGTAACAATTGACTTGCCGTCTTTAATTCTGTATTCATACCAGACGCCCTTGATAAGCTTTTCCTTTACCGCTGCGTTTGCCGTTAATGAAGCGGCGCCGAAAGAGGTTAAAAGCATAACGAGAGCAATTAAAAGCGAAAGTGATTTAACAGCTGCTTTTTTCATAATTATTACTCCTTTGTTTCTTCAAGTTTTATTCCGAGCTCGTCAAGCTGAACGCCGTCAATGGGTGACGGAGCGCCGCTCATAAGCTCGCTTGCGTTTTGAACCTTCGGGAAGGCGATAACGTCACGCAGGGACTCTGCGCCGCAGATAAGCATTGCAATACGGTCAAGGCCGAGTCCCATTCCGCCGTGGGGCGGTGCAGCATAGTAATAAGCGTCAACAAGGAAGCCGAATTTTGCGTCAATTTCCTCCTGGCTCATACCTAAAAGCTCAAACATTTTGGTCTGAAGCTTTGTATCCGTAATACGCATTGAGCCCGATGAAAGCTCGGTGCCGTTAAGAACAAGGTCAAACGCCTCTGCCTTAACCTTGCTTTTATCGGTATCAAGGTACTGAATACTCTCCTCAAGCGGCATAGTAAACGGATGGTGCGCGGCAACGTACTCGCCCGTTTCCTCGTCAAGCTCAAAGAAAGGCATTTCAGTAATCCAGAGGTAATTCCACTTGCCCTCGGGGATTAAATTGAGTTCTTTTGCGATAATAAGACGGAGCGCGCCGAGAATGGTAAGGGCTTTGCGGGTTTTATCGCTGATAATAAATACAACGTCGCCCTGCTGTGCGCCGAGCTGCGCGATAAGCGCTTCAAGCTCGCCCTCCTTAAGGAATTTTGCAAAGGAACAGTTTGGCTCTGCGTCCGCCCAGCGGATATATGCAAGTCCCTTTGCACCGATACCCTTTGCGTGTTCGGTAAGCTTATCTATCTTCTTGCGTGAATAAGCTGCGGCAGCGTCCTTTGCAACGATTGCTTTAACGGAGCCGCCCTCATCAACGCAGTTTTTAAACACCGCAAAATCGGTATTGCCCGCCCATTCGGAAACATCCTGAATAAGCATATCAAAACGGGTGTCGGGCTTATCGGTACCGTAGCTGTTCATGGCCTCATCAAAGGTCATGCGCGGAAGCTTTTTTGGTACCTCAACGCCGAGAGTTTCCTTCATAAGACGGGAAATAAAGCCCTCTGCCATTGACATAAGAGCATCACAGTCAACAAAGCTCATTTCAAGGTCAATCTGGGTAAATTCGGGCTGACGGTCAGCTCTTAAATCCTCATCGCGGAAGCAGCGTGCAAGCTGAATATAGCGATCAAAGCCCGCAATCATTGTAAGCTGCTTATAAATTTGGGGCGACTGCGGAAGCGCGTAAAACTTACCGTTATGAATACGTGACGGAACAACGTAGTCCCTAGCGCCTTCGGGAGTTGACTTAATCATCATCGGGGTTTCGATTTCAATAAAGTCGTTTTCATAGAAATAATCCCTTGCTATTTTTGCAATTTTATGGCGCATAAGAATATTGTTTGTAAGCTTTTCGTTACGCAGAGCAAGATAGCGGTGCTTAAGAGTTACGTCCTCGCCTACCTCAAACACCTTTTCAACCTCAAACGGCGGAGTCTGGGCTACGGAAACAATACGGTAATCGTTTACCATAACCTCAATATCTCCCGTTGGGATTTCCTTGTTTTTGCTTTCACGCTCGGCAACAACGCCCTTTGCGGCAACAACCCATTCGGTACGGGTGCTTTTTGCCTTTTCAAAAATTTCCTTATCGGTATTTTCGTTAAAGGAAAGCTGGATGATACCGGTTCTGTCCCTTAAATCAATAAATATAAGATTGCCGAGGTCGCGCTGACGCTGTACCCAGCCGAAAACGGTGATTTCCTCACCGACGTTTTTCATATCAAATTCGGCGCAATACGCCGTTCTTTTCATACCTTTAATTGATTCGCCCATTATTCGTTTCCTCCGAAAAGTGATTTAAAATCGAAAGCCTCTCCGTTAATTTCAAGGTCTTTAAGCTGTTCCTCCATACTTACGGAATAAAAATCGTTTACAAAGGTAACAAGGCTTACCTCGCTTTCCTCGCCCGATTCCATATTCTTAAGCACGGCAACGCCCTTTTCAACCTCGTCATCGCCGATTACCACATTGAATTTTGCGCCGGTTTTATCTGCATACTTCATCTGGGCACGGAGTCCCCTGTCGTTCAAATCATAGGTTACGGCAAAGCCTTCAGCACGCATATCCTTTGCAATTTCAACCGCTTTAAGCTTTGCCTTTTCGCCCATGGCGGCAATAAACAAATCGGAAACGGACGGCTCGGGGAATTCGCAGCCCTGCGCTTCCATTACAAGCTGAAGCCTTTCAAGCCCCATACCGAAGCCGAGGGAAGGCGTTTTCTGACCGCCGAGCTCCTCAATAAGTCCGTCATAGCGACCTCCGCCGCAGACAGTTCCCTGCGCTCCTATTGACGAAGCGATAAATTCAAAAACGGTTTTTGTATAATAGTCAAGCCCTCTTACGATTTTCGGGTTAACCTTAAATTCAATGTTCATGGCGTTAAGGTATGCCTTAACCTTTTCAAAATGCTCCTTACATTCATCGCAGAGATAATCAAGAATTTCAGGTGCGTTTTCGGCAAGCGCCTTATCCTCGGGACTCTTACAGTCAAGAAGGCGCATGGGGTTGCGCTCAAGCCTTTCCTGACAGGTGTGGCAGAGTTGCTCCTTATACTGTGAAAAGTATTCCTTAAGCGCTTTATGGTATTCCGCACGGCATTCGGGACAGCCGATTGAATTGATTTCAAGCTCAAGCCCGCTTACTCCGAGTTCGTCAAAAATCTGTTTTGCAAGAGCGATAATTTCAGCGTCTGCAAGGGGTGAAGAGGCGCCGAAGCACTCAATACCGAACTGGTGAAATTCGCGTAGTCTTCCCGCCTGCGGCTTTTCGTAGCGGTAGCAGGAGGTGAAGTAACAGATTTTCTGCGGCAGAGCAAGGTTTGAAAGCCCGTTTTCAAGAAACGAGCGCGCTGCGCCTGCGGTACCTTCCGGGCGAAGGGTAATTGAACGGCCGCCCTTGTCGTCAAAGGTATACATTTCCTTTTGTACTACGTCCGTTGTGTCGCCTACGCCGCGCTGAAAAAGCTCCGTGTGCTCAAACACGGGGGTGCGCATTTCCTTATAGCCGAAATTTTCGGCTACCGAAAGGCAGGTTGCTTCAATATACTGATTTTTATGTACTTCAAAGGGAAGCACGTCCTTTGTACCTTTAATAGCTTTTGTAATTAACGCCATTTTTTACTCCTATATACATAATCGAGCCGAATAAATCGGCCCGAAAACTTATTTCCTGTTGTAGCGCGGATTTACAATTTCGCGCCATTCAAAGTCACCGCGTTCAACGCCTCTGATAAGCGCCTCCGCAGTTGCAATATTTGTTGCAAAGGGAATATTATGAACGTCGCAGAGACGGAGCAGGTCGCTGTCGTTAGGCTCGTGCGGCTTGGCTGTCTGTGCGTCGCGGAAAAAGATTAACAAATCTATTTCGTTGCAGGCGATACGGCTTGCAATCTGCTGCCCGCCGCCCTGTGAGCCGCTGAGGAAGCAGTTAATATTGAGTCCCGTTGCTTCTTTAACAAGCTTACCCGTTGTTCCGGTTGCGCATACATCATGCCTGCTGATAATGCCGCAATAAGCAATACAAAACTGAACGAGCAGCTCTTTTTTTGCATCATGAGCGATTAAAGCAATATTCATAGTATCCCTCCCATTGGATATTTGCGTTGGGTTTTAAAGATAAATATAATTTATATTAACATAAAATTTGTTTTTAGACAAGAAAAAGTTATCAGTTTATCAGCGTTCCCTCGCTCTGCGCCTTCTTTTCGTTGGAGTTATGGGAATAGTAATAGTCAATAATTGACGAGGTAATCTTTGATGTTGAGGAGCCTGAACCTGCAAGCTCTATTGCAGAAGCAATGCTGAGCTCGGGGTTATCGTACGGTGCATAGGTGATAAGGAAACCGTTGTTATGCTTAACTCCCTTTACCACAACCTGCGACGTACCTGTTTTACAGGCAACCTTTGTATCAATCTGGCCGAAAACGTAGGCGGGACCGCCCTCAAGGGCTACCATACGCATACCCTCCTGAACGACCTTTACGTTATGGGCGCTGACGTCGATTGTACGAACGATATTGGTTCCCGTTTCGTTTATAATACCCGTTGCGTTTGAAATACGGGACTTTACGAAATGGAGCTGATACCTTGTTCCGCCGTTGGCTATTGTTGCGCAGTAGTTGCAGAGCTGAAGCGGGGTGAACAGGTTATCGGACTGACCGATTGCCGCCTGAACCGTATCGCCGGGGCGCCATACCATATCAAAGCGCTTGCGGTAGTCGGGGCCTGCAAGAATTCCCTTTGCTTCGGGAATTTCAACGCCCGTTTTTTCACCGAGGCCGAACATTGAGCCGTAAAGATTCATCTTTTCAATGCCGAGTCTGGTTGCACAGTTGTAAAAGAAGATATTACAGCTGTCGCGGATACCGGTTCTTACGTTTTCGCCGCCGTGGTAATCGGTACACTTGAATTCCATATCCCTTACCTTAAACACCTTATCGCAGTTGAAATAGGTATCTTCGGTAATTACGCCCTCCTGAAGAGCAGCTGTTGCCATCATGGGCTTAAAGGTTGAGCCGGGAGCGTAGGTACCCATTGCAAAGCGGTTGTAAAGCGGGGTATTGGCTTCTTTTACAAGCTTATTGTATTTTTTATAGTAATCCTTCAAATCATATGTGGGATAGCTTGCGGCGGCAAGTATTTCACCGTTGTTGCAGTTTTCAACAACAACCGCGCCCGTTGAACGGAAATAATCCACGCTTTTACAAATCTGTTCAAGTTTTCTCTGCGCGAGCGCCTGAAGGTCCTTATCAATGGTAAGAACAATGGTATCACCCTGAGAAGGGCGCTTTGTTACCTCCTCGGTAACGTTGCCGTCGCCGTCAATGGTAACGGTAAGCTCTCCGGGAGTTCCGCGGAGATAAGGCTCCATTGCGGCTTCTATACCCGATTCGCCGATTTCATCGTTGATTCCGTAGCCCTCGTTTTTAAGCCTTGCATACTCTTCGGCGTTGATTTTCCTTACGGTGCCGATAATATGGGGCGCAAGGGCTGAATCAAAGTATTCGCGGTAGGCGGTTACCTTAACGTCCGCACCGAGATAGTCGTCCCTGTTCTCTTTGATTACGGCAACCGTTTTATCCTTAACATCCTCCGCAACGGTTACGGGGTTTGAAACGGAAAACAGAAGCCTTGTAAGCTCATAGCGGATATTACCTATTTCAAGCGCCGTTTTAAGCTTACCCGCCCTGACGTATTCCTCAAGGCCGTACTTTTCAACCATCGCGTCAAAGCAGTTTTGCGCCGTGGCGTAATCCTGAAGGTTGAACATATCCCTGCTTTTCATTGTTTTGATTGAGGATTTATACTTGACGTCGTCCTTTTTTGTGAAGAAAACAACCTTTCCGTCCTTCAGCTTAAGCGGAAGGTTATGAACATACTCCTCGTTATTTTTTCTGAAAAGCTTAATCAGGTTTAAAACAACCCTGTTTCTTTGCTCATTTTCCTCCGCCGAAGGGAAATAAGCGGCGTTGAGCACAATGCTGTTGCCCTGGCGGTTGGTAACAAGCGGGGTTCCGTTGCGGTCAACAATTTCTCCCCTTGAAGCGGGCAGAGGAACGGTATAGGTTTTAACGGTGTTGTTCTGCGCCGCGTAGTATTCGTGGTTTTTAATCTGAATATCGTAAAGCTCGTATAGAAAGCCGAGCATTGTTAAGGCAATCAGAACGAACGCAATAGTTGTCCGTGAGCTTTTATAAATTTTACCCAAGCCGTATCCTCCTTTCCCGGATATTTAATGAGCAGCTATGCGTCAAGCTGTCTTTCGCCCGTAACCTTGCTTTTAAGAGGTATTAGAACCGCCTCAATTACAGGGGCAAGGGCTATGCTGTAAAGCGCGCAGGGTACGTAAAATCTGCCGAGCGCAAAGCCCGCGCCCTCCGGCCTTGACATAAGAACGAAAAGCAGCCAGTACAGCAGGCAGTAAACGACAATCGCCGTTACTGAAGCTATCAGCCCCGTTACAAAGGTATTCCTGAAAACATAGGAAACAAGCGCGGAAGCAAAATAGCAGGCAAACATAAGGAAAATGCAGTTAAAGCCCATATGCTGAGCGCAAACCGCGTCCCATAAAAAGCCGCCTGAGTAAACTATCGATAGCGGAGTAGCGGCAAAGCAGTAGTGCAGCACTAAACGGACACAAACCTGCTCGAAAACACCTTCCATGCAGTGTTTGCAACATAAGTCTCATAGAGGCTTGCCGGGACAAAGATCGATCCGAACCGCCCCGCCACATCGGAATAGCCGCCTATCGGTGTGGATGTGAAGGCGTTTGAATTGGAAAGCACCGTCACGGAGGAGCGCATCAGGTAAAGGCTTACCAGTTTTGTACAGCCGCTAAATGCGAACGGCTGAACAGTGCCCAACTCAGGGAAGCTGGCTATCTGCAAACCGGTACAATTCTGGAAACCGTAGCTCTGCATGATGGAGACAGAGGGGAGGTACACAGATGACAGATTTTTGCACCCCGAAAAAGCGTATGCGCTTATGTTCACAGCAAGCGGAAGACTAATGCTTTCCAGCGCTGTGCACCCCATAAACGCATAGGGGTAAATGTTTTTCGCCGACGGAAGAACAATTTCTGTCAAGGCGGTACAGCCCTGAAACGCATTGCTTCCAACCAGGCTTAACAGAGGAAGTGAGACCGTTTCGAGTGCTGAACAGTTTAAGAAAGCATTGCTATTGAGGTTTGAGCATACAGGCAGATTGACGCTCCGGAGCTCTACACAATTCGCAAATGCATAATCCCTTACATAAGAAACCAGTGGGAAGCTCACTTCGCTCATTCCGCAGCTTCTAAATCCCTGATAACCAACATATCTGGCAACTGGCATTTCGATGTTTTTCAGCTTCGTGCAGCCGAGAAATACATCCTGATTCACGTAATCCAGAAGCGGGAACGCGGCATCCACCAGCTCAGTACAGCCCTGGAAGACCGAAAACTCAAGGTTTGTGACCTTCGGGAAGGAAACACTCACCAGTCCTGTGCAGTTCATGAACGCGCCCCATCCGATAGAGGGCAGCTCGGGGAAGTCTACAATGGAGAGACCGGTGCACCCGGAGAAGGCATAACTGCTGATGAAGGTGACG
>JAFYGD010000255.1 GCA_017543415.1 Eubacterium sp.
CAAATAGCAATTACTCCCCCGCCGAAAAACGAGAGAAGCGAGGTATACTTATAAACCGAATTAATTAAAACAGAAAGCTTTTCGCTGTTTTTTGATTCAAATTCGGCGCAGATTGCGGGGACAGCGCACACACCGAGCGCCATAGTAACACCCGGAACAAGGTTTTTAAAATCAAGGGCGGTTGAAAAAAGCCCGAAAACATAAGTAACGGAATCGCTTTTTTCAAGAGTTGAAACGAAGGGGTAAAAGCTTTTCAGGTTACTGTATGAAAGCCTGCCGAGCGAAAACTGAACAGAGGCTGTATCAAGAAACTGAAAAACGCTTTGAACGGCACAGCTAAGCATTATCGGAAAGGAAAAGGAAAGAAGCTCACTTCTTCCCTCCCTGCCCGAAACCTTAGGAGCGGTATTATCTTTATTAATATGATAATAAATATAAACATATAAAAAACTGACAACCGAGCCAAGCGAAACGCCGAGCATTGCAGAAGCGGAGGTTAAAGGGTAAATAAAGGAAAGAGCTTCGCTTTCTGACGAAAGCGGAGTATTAAATACTGTTCCGCTGAGCGTATAGCTTTTCAGCATATAACCCATTGAAAGCTTTGCAAACAGCAGACCGAAGAGCATTTTAAAGAGCGCTTCAACGGTTTGCGATACAGCGGTAGGCTGCATATTCATAAAGCCCTCAAAATAGCCGCGGTAAGAGGCTGCAAGGCAGGAAAACAGAAGGCTCGGAGCAAGGACATAGATTGTATAAACGCTTTTGGGCGAGGAAGCAATAAGCTGCGAATAGGGCTTTGACGCAACAATTATAATAAGCATACCGAGCAAGCCGGCGCAACCGAAAACAGACATTGAACCTTTTTTGAGAGATGAGAGCATTCTTTTATTGCCAAGAGCGTTATACTTGCTTACAAGGCGCGAAAGAGCAATGGGAAGCGCGCCCATAAGCACGGCGTGAACGGGAAGATACACGTTATACGCTGCTGCGAAATATCCCCTGCCGACAGCTCCTATATACGCGGTAAGCGGAATTTTATAAACTGCGCCGATAACCTTAACAATTACGGAGGTCGTGAGTAAAAGAAAGGCTGAACCGATATACTTATTATTACTTTTCAAAAAATCACCCAAAGAAAAAAGCAATGCAAAGCATTGCTTTAATCTCTATTCTTCGTCAGGGGTTACAATTTCAACCTCCGGTTCAGGTGTCTCACTTACCGGACGTGAAGCGGATTCGCTGAACAGCGCTCTCAAATCCTCGATTTCCTTATCGAGCATTTCCGCTCTTGTTTTCTGAAGCTCAATCTGGGCAAGGGCTGATTTATATTCATCATCAGTAACATCTTCGCCCTGCTGCCTTGCAAATTCAAGCCTGCCGAATTTTTCATATGCCTTTGAAAGCTTTGTTTTGCTGTCAAGAAGCTCAATCTTTTTACGCGAAATCTCTAATCTTTCGGCGCTTTTTTTAGTAGCTTTTTCGGCATAGCTTTTGGTCTTTGCAAGCACCTCTTCAAAATTGCCGCTTTTTATAACCTCGTCAACTCCTGAAATGACTTCATTAAAATTTTTCATATGAACCACCTCTCGGTCAACATTATAATATAGAATATTTAATTTTGCAATAGTATAAAGCAATGACTTTATACATTTTATTCAGTAAAAAATGAATATATGCCCTGCTTTCTTGCAATTATTCCTTCAAAATCGTTCAGGTACTCATAAGGGTACTTATAATTATATATTCTTTCAATATGACCCGTGTCCGGGTTTTTCAGTTTTGTTACCGCACCTGCGCCGGCAGAAAGGACGGTATGAGTTTCATCCATCATAAAGACATTGTAAAGACAATCGAAGCCCTCTTTGCACCATCCTGTATTTTCAAGATTGCCGAGCGACTTACTCTGACGGTACATATAATACGGCTTATAGCCTTCGTTTTTAAGCTTAAGATACGAATAATCAATCATATTACCCGCAAGGGCGCGCTTTGAAAGCTCATAGTTTTCGTTTTCCGTAACAAGAAAGGCGCCGCTTTTAAGCGCAAGATTATGGACAGTTATACTTTTGGCACCGAGCGAAACGGCGCAGTTTACGCTGTTTTCAAAGGTTTTGAGCGTATCTCCGCTGAGCCCTGCAATCAAATCCATATTAATGTTATTGAAGCCGAGCTTCTCGGCAAGCTCATAGGCTTTATAGGTTTGCTCAACGGTATGCCTTCTGCCTATGAGCTTCAGCACCTCGTCACTGAAGGTCTGTGGGTTAATACTGATTCTTGAAACGTTATGCTTAAGAAGGACGCTCAATTTTTCTTCGGTTACGGTATCGGGTCTGCCCGCTTCAACGGTAAACTCACGCAGATGCGACAAATCAAAATAACTCTCTACTGCAGAAAGTATACTGTCAAGCTGAAAAGCGCTTAAAGTAGTCGGCGTTCCGCCGCCGAAATAAACGGTTTCAAGCCTTAAGCCAAGAGCAGACGCGGCCTTTGCAGTTTCCTTAAGTTCCTTAACAAGAAGGTCGCAATAAGGTTGAATAAGCTCCGAAGCGTTTTCAATACTATGGGAAACGAAGGAGCAATAGGAGCACCTTGAGGGGCAGAAAGGAATTGAAACATAAAGTGAATACGAATTCCTTTGCGACAGGGCAATTATTTTGTTTTCGCTTTTCATTACGTCAAACGCAAGCTCGGTTTTTTCCGGAGTTACAAGGCTTTCAAGGAAAAAGCGCTTTGCTCCCTCCTCTCCGAGCTCCTCAGTTTTAGCGTGCATAAGCCTTGCGGGGCGGACTCCGTAAAGAATACCCCACTGCGGAACAAAGCCCGTTAAATCGCACAGAAGTCTGAAAAGCAAAAGGGACATAGCTCTTGCCATATCCTCCCCTGCCTTTGCCGTATAAGAAGCACAAGCGGTTTTTTCAAACACCCTTGCGCTTACGGTAAGCTCATAATTATCCTGTTTTGTAATTACTTCGATTTGCTCATTGCCATCGCTGCGGATTTTTTCAAGAGGAAAAAACATTGTAACGATTTTGCGGGTATGATAACCGAAGCTGTGATTAATATCTTTAAGTACCATAATTACATATTCAGACAGTAGTTATTCTTCCGTTCAAAATCAAGCGTTGTTACGTCCTCATGCCCGGGATAAACGTTATAATCACCGTCAAGGGCGGCAAGTTTTCTTAACGATTCAACCATTTCCCTTCCGCTGCCGCCGGGAAAATCCGTTCTTCCGCAGGAGCCGCAGAAAAGAGTATCGCCGGTAAACAGGGCGTTTTCCGCAAGGAAGCACACGCCTCCGGGGGTATGACCGGGAGTTGAGATTACTTTTATTCTGATATCGCCGAGAGTGAGCTCATCACCGTCTGAAACGGTAAAATCGGCAGTTACCTTTTCAAAGCTGTCAGCAGAAAAAGCGGCAAGCGATTTAACGGCGCTTGAAAGCATTTTTTCATCCTCTTTTGAAATTACAACCTGCGCGCTGTATTTTTCCTTGACCTTATTAACTCCGCCGATATGGTCATAATGGCCGTGAGTCAGAAGGATATATTTAAGCTCTGTATCCCCTATCAGTTTTTCCATACCCTCGTTAAAAGCCGAACAGTCAACAAGCGCAGACTGATTGCTTTTTTCGTCAAGAATTAAGTAACAGTTATTTGAAAGCGGAGGAAACACTCCTCTTTTAACCTTCATATCAAAGCTCCTTGCTGTCAAGAATAATGGTTACGGGGCCGTCGTTTACAAGCTCAATCTGCATATCAGCTCCGAATTCGCCGGTCTGTACGCTTTTAACGCCTGCTTCTTTAAGCAGCTTTGTAAAGTACTCATAAAGCGGTATTGCTTCAGAAGGGGGCGCGGCGTCAGTAAACGAAGGGCGCCTTCCGTGCTTGCAGTCTGCGGCAAGAGTAAACTGCGAAATTACAAGCATTTCACCGTCAACATCAAGACAGGAACGGTTCATTTTTCCGTTTTCATCCTCAAATATTCTTAAAACCGGAACCTTTTTTGCAAGCTTTTCAGCATCCTCTGCGGTATCGCCCTCAAGTACGCCGAGCAGAATCATAAAGCCCTTTTTGCACTCGCCTTTAAGATTACCGTCAATTATACACTTTGCGTAATTTACACGCTGAATAACAGCCTTCATTATTTTTCAGACCTTTCAATAAGATATACGCCGTTAATTTTATTAAGGATTTTAATAATACTGTCAAGGTGTTCCTTGCCGTTTACGGCGATAGTTATTGTTATCAGACAGTTACCGTCATTGATAATTCTTGCGTTAAGGGCATGCATTTTAACGTGGGCGTTAAGCATTGCCGAGGAAATATCAATAACAAGACCGTCACGGTTAATACCGTAAATATTGAGCGTTGCGCGCGCGTCAATTTTAATGCTGCCGTCCCATTTTGCGTTAACCCAGCGTTCGGGCTCCGGACAGTTATAAAGGTCACGCGGAACGTTCTTACAGTCGCGCCTGTGGATAGTCATACCGTGGCCGCGGGTGATAAAGCCGACGATAGGCTCGCCGGGAAGAGGATTACAGCACCTGCCCATATTGATAAGGCAGTTATCAATACCCTCAACTATAACGCCGCCCGAGGAGCGCTTGCTTTCAAGATTTGCAACCTCGTCGGTATTTTCAACCGAAGCGGACTGTTCGCTCTGCGTTTCCTTCCAGTTGCGGTTGTACTCATCCTTAAGTCCCGGCATAAGGCGCGTGATTTTAACGCCGCCGTAGCCGACAGCCGCATACAAATCGTCAATATTTGTAAACCTCTGTCTTTCGGCAATTTTTAAAAGGAAGGCTTCATACTTTTCGTTATCGTCAAAGCGGATAAAGTTGCGCTTCAATTCGCGTTCGAGCTCTGCCTTACCCTCAACGATATTCTCTTCACGGCGCTCTTTTTTGAACCACGAACGGATTTTTGAGCGCGCTTCGCTTGTTTTTACTATATTCAGCCAGTCACGCGAAGGGCCTTTGCCCTCCTGATTAGTTGTAAGGATTTCAACAATCTGGCCTGTTTTAACCTCGGTATCAAGAGGAACAATTCTTCCGTCAACCTTTGCGCCGACCATACGGTTGCCTACCGCGGTATGAATTGCATAGGCAAAGTCGATAACGGTTGCGCCCCTTGGCAGAGTTTTAACCTCGCCTTTGGGAGTGAAAACATAAATTTCGTCAATAGAAAGGTCGCCCTTGATGTTTGAAATAAACTCGGCGGCATCGTCGGAGTTTTCGTTTTCAAGCATCTGATTAATCCACTGAAGCGATTTATCAAGCTTATCGGTGCCGCCCTTGCCGATTTTATATTTCCAGTGCGCTGCGATACCGAATTCAGCCGTACGGTGCATTTCCCACGTTCTTATCTGTATTTCAAAAGGAATACCCTTTTTACTTAAAACCGTGGTGTGAAGCGACTGATACATATTAGGCTTGGGAGTTGAAATATAGTCCTTGAATCTGCCGGGCAGCGGAGTATAGATATCATGAACGATACCCAGCGCATTATAACAGTCAATCATACTGTCAACGATAATCCTTACGGCGTAGATATCATATATTTCCTCTAAATTCTTACCCTTGATATAGATTTTACGGAAAATTCCGTGAACGGATTTAACCCTTGAGGTAATATAGACATTTTTCATTACGGGCTCAAGCGTTGCTTTAAGCTCGTCCGTAATCTCCTTAAGAAACGCCTTTCCCTCCTCCTGCTTCAGCAAGAGCGAGTTTTCAATATCCTTATAAGCTACGGGGTCAAGGTAGCGGATTGCCAAATCCTCAAGTTCCTCCTTAAACGCACGGATACCTAAACGGTGCGCGATAGGAGCATAGATTTCAAGAGTTTCAAGCGATTTCTGGCGCTGTTTATAAGCGGGCATATGCTGAAGGGTACGCATATTATGGAGCCTGTCGGCAAGCTTAATAATAATTACCCTTACATCACGGTTCATTGCTATAAACATCTTACGGATATTTTCCGCCTGAACCTCCTCACGTGAGGAAAGCGGAATCTGACCGAGCTTTGTTACGCCGTCAACAAGCTGCGCAACCTCGCCGCCGAATTCCTCCTCAATCTGTTCAAGGCTGCACTTGGTATCCTCTACAACGTCGTGAAGAAGGGCGGCAATAATACACTCGTTATCCATTCCCATTTCAAAAAGGATTTTTGCAACGGCTACAGGGTGCATTATATAAGGCTCGCCCGAACGGCGGCGCTGATTTTCGTGCGCCTTGCGGGCAAGCTGATATGCCTTTAAAATAAGCTCGTTATTATAGGTATTATTCTTTTTTACCTCTTCAAAGAATTCGCCGAATTTATCGTCGTATTCCTCATATTTAATCTCTTCAGCCAAGCTTCAATCTCTCCCTAAGAGTTATTAATACCTTCGTTTCCTCAAGATTTACTTTACCCTGAGGCGTTAAAAGTTCAATTTTACCGTTTAGCTTTATAAGCCCTGCCTGTTCAAACGCTTTAAGCGCAAACATAAGCTGACCGTAAGTTATTCTGTTCTGCAGGCGGAAATACAAATCGTCATAAGTATAGCTCCAGCCGTTGTTTACTTTAAGGTACTTATAAATTACTGCACATACTTCCCTGTCGGGATAAAGCGAAGGCTCGGAGCGCTTGCTTATTCTGTAAAGCTCGTAATCGTTTTTCTCCTTAAAATACTTACCGTCGTCTGTTTCGGAAAGGCGGATATCAACTGCCTGAACGGAAAGATACTGCCTTTCACGGAATATGCTTTTTGATATTCTTACTGCAAGATCAAGTATATCGCCGGGCTTATAAGGAAATGCCTCCGGTGAAACGCCGAATTTAACGGCGCGGATTACCTTGCCTTTTTTCTCAAGCTCAAGGCGGATATGCTTTCCCTCCTTAAGAGGAGTTACGGAAAGCAGCTTCATTTTATACACGCCGAAAACAGCCTGCGGATTGGAAGCACCGTAAGGTTCAAGAACGGAAAGCTCATCGGCAAGCTCAACCGTCAGGTAGTTTGGCGATATTTTCAAATCAATATCAAGAGTCTGCGGCGGCATTATTTCATAGTTTTTAAGCGCATAATCATTTATATGTTGCCTGAAATCGTTTATTTTACTTTCGTTGAGCGTTATTCCCGCCGCCTGGGGATGGCCGCCGAAACGGATTAAATCAGCACTGCAGGAGGAAATAGCCTCATAGATATTAAAGCCTTCCACTGACCTTGCAGAGCCCCTTGCCGTGCCGTCACCGTCAACGGAAACTATAAACGCCGGCTTTGAATACTTTTCAACAATATGGCTTGCAACAATGCCTGTTACGCCGTGGTGGTAGCCCCTGCCGTCAACAACTATTACCCTGCCCGTTACAAGCGACGGATTTTCCTCAATCTTTCTGTTGACGTCGTCAAGTATTTCCTTTTCCATTTCCTGACGGCGCGTATTTTCAAGACAAAGCTGTTCGTATTTATATGCGCAGTCCTCTTCATCGGTGCTGATTAAAAACTCAACTGCCCGTGAAGCGTCGCCCATTCTTCCCATAGCGTTAATACGCGGGCATAGCTGAAATACAATTTCACCCGAGGTATACTGCTTAACGCCGTTTGTATTAACAAAGGCTTCAAGCGCAGGACGGGGATAATTGTTTATCTTTTTAAGGCCTTCGCGTACAAAGGCCCTGTTTTCACCTACAAGGGGAACAACGTCTGCAAGAGTACCGATTGCTACAAGGTCGATATATTCCTCAATCAAGTCGCTCAATTCGCCCTCATACATTGCTTCAGCAAGCTTGAAGGCAACGCCGACTCCGCAGTAATCCCTGAAATCAAGCTCGTTTTCGGGACGGTGAGGATTAACAATAGCTTCCGCCCTGGGCAGAGTATCTCCGAGCTGGTGGTGGTCGGTAACAACAAGGCGCATACCGAGGGAATAGATATACTCGGCTTCGTCAACGGAGCTTATACCGTTATCCACGGTAACAATAAGCTTTGCGCCCTTTTCATAGATTTTATCTATTGCCGCTGTGTTGATTCCGTAGCCTTCGCTGACTCTGTCGGGAATATAGTAAAAAACATCCGCGCCTTCGCTTTGAAGAAATGACAGGAGCAGAGCGGTTGAGGTTACGCCGTCACAGTCATAATCGCCGTAAATGCATATTTTTTCACCGTTATCTATTGCATCGCCGATAGTAAAGGACGCCTCCTCCATATCGGCAAAATTAAACGGTGAAACCGTTTCAAAGCTTTTTGAAAGGAAGCTTGAAACGGTAAGGTCGTCGTCAATACCCCTTGAAACAAGCAAGAAGGCAATAAACGCATCAATATCAAATTTTTCGCTGATGGCGGACGCTTTTTCTTTATCGGCGTCACGCACTACCCATTTTTTATGCGCCATTACGAGTTTTTATCTACCTTGTGAAATTCCTTTAAATTACCTGATTTTTCCGCTCTTTTGCGGAGTACGTTTTCAACATCCTCTATGCTTATTCCCTGCTCTACCATCATAACAAGAGTATGATAGATAAGGTCGCAGATTTC
>JAFYGD010000024.1 GCA_017543415.1 Eubacterium sp.
AACGCTTTTTGCATCCTCAACGTATTCCTTATAGCTTTCGGCATAAGGAGCAATCGTGATAAGGAAGTGGCAGGCGTTGTCGCAAGAATAACCCCAGTTTTCCATTCCCTTGCCTTTGGTGTAATAAGTGTCAATAAGGTCCTTTATGATTGCCTTCGCTTTGAAAGGCGTTGCGGTTTCAACAGCATATTTATAATGATACTGATGCGGCCTTGCATCCGTAATACTTGCGCTGTTCATTGCGTTTTCAATATTGTATGAATAAAAATCAGTCGGGTCAAAGCCAAGCTCTTCAAGACAGATGATTACCGCACCGTAAAGACCTAAATCTTCCCTTGCTTCTCCCGAAGCGGAGGTTATAATTTTACCGCCGTTTGCGTCAAGGTTTTCTTTTACGCTTGCAGCGTATGCAGCGGCAAATTTTTCAGCGTCATAGCCGGAGCGGATGAGAGTTACCAAATCGTATGAATCATCAATTCCGAAGGTTTTAGCCTTGTCAAATAAATAAGCTGCGGCTCCCGCTTCCTGCTTTTTGATATATTCGTTAAGCTTTGTTGAAACATTAACCGTGCAGTAAGGCATAAATACGGGAGTTTCGCCGAGCTTGTTTGCCGAGCTTACAAAATGCTCTCCGAACTCTTTAAATGTAAGCGTTATTTTTCCGTTTGCATCGGTTTTTCCGTACGTTACGCCGTCAACATTAATATCAAGCCCTGCCGCGGGAACATTGCCGGACCAGGTTGAAGCGGTAAAAGTAAATTCCGCCGTATCGTTAACAAAAAGGTTTTTAACCTTTGAGTCGGCAAATACATACTGGTCGCTCCAAGCTGAGGTGTCAACAAGGAAATCAAAATCAATATAGTCTCCGTCAGACAGCGTCTGGGTAAGAGCTCCCGCCATTACTCCGTTCTGGTAGTAAAACAAATTAGAGCCGTTACCGAAGAAATCGGTAATCCAGCCTTCAGCGCTTACCGCAAGCGGAGCAAAGTCCATGAAATCTTCGCCCATAAAATCGATGTGAGCAGCAATCGCCGCGTCAAGAAGCGTAGGCTCTGCGGATGAATCGTTAAATCCAACCTGTGCAGCATATGTGTCGGATAAATCCGAAGCAATGCTGAGCTCGGTAGGCGGGGCAACAAAGTTGCCTGCCATTTGTGCACTTATAAATGCGTTTACCGTTTTTGCGCCGTCCCCTGCAAAAACTGATGTTCCTGTTGTAAGGCAGGTTAAAGCCATAATTACCGCAAGAACTAATGAAATAGGTTTTTTCATATTATTTACCTCCTTTATGAAAAAAACTCCGCCTTCGGGCAGAGCAGGTTTTTGCGCACCAAAATAAAACGCAAATCCATAACGCCTTCCTCTTGCCCAAGGGTATAGAATTGAATTTAAAGCTCGTCTCCCGGCTTAAGGTAAAGCAAATGCGCGGCGTGCTGCCTTCTCGGTTTCCCAATGGCGTTAGCAGCCTTTCACCAAATACGGTAATGGCGGTTGCTGAGGATTCTGACCTCATTCCGTTAGCTTTAAATTTGCAAATACAGTATACCACTTTTACAGTTTTATTACAAGGGCATTTTTATTATTGCAAGAAGTGTAAATATGTGGTAAAATTTTATTGATAATTTTTAAAGGAGTGATGTTTATGGATTTAAAGAAAATCATAGACAAAAAAGACTGGGCTGCTCAGTATATGATTGATGAGATAACCCATATTATCAAAACGTTTGAAAAAAGGGACCCCGGTTCAAAGGGCGAGCTTCAGGCTTGCGAATATATGGCTGAGGTTCTTGAAAAGGATTGCGGCTGCGACCCCGAAACGATTAAGGTAGAGGGCTTTAAGGAAAACCCCGGCTCCTTCTTCGGCTGGAGATTTTTCACAATGACTCTTGTGCTTATGGCAATCGCGGTTTATTTCTTTTTCCCGCTTCTTTCCGTTATTCTTATCGTGCTGGGTCTCTTTATTGTTCTTATGCAGTTCGGATTTTACAAGAAATTTGTTGACTGGGCATTTACGGAAAAAGAAGGTCATAATGTTACGGCGGTAAAGCATCCGACCGGCGAAGTTAAAAGACGTCTTGTATTTAACGGACATCCCGACGCAGCTTGGGAATGGCCGGTTAACTATGCGCTCGGCGGCGTTGGCTTTGAAGGTCACGCAATAATCTGCGGTATCGGTGCTGTGTTCTATCTTGTTGTTTCAATTATTTATTTAATCAAGCAGGGTACTGCGGGATATTTCCTTGAAAGCTTTACTTATGCAACTGCTCCGTGGTTTGTAAAAGCTGCTTTCTGGGGACTCATTTTTGTTCCGTTTGAATTCGGACTTTACTTTATGGTTAACGGCAACAGAATTGTTGACGGCGCAAACGACAACCTTACAGGCTGTTATATGGGCATTGCCGTTCTTAAGGCGCTTAAGGATGAAGGTATTGAGCTTGAAAACACCGAGCTTGCAGTTGTTCTTACAGGCAGTGAGGAAGCAGGTCTCCGCGGCTCAAAGGCCTGGTGCGAGGCTCACAAGGGCGAGTGGCAGGACGTACCGACCTTCTTCTTCTCTTACGATACTATTTATGACCCGAAGTACTTAATGGTTAACTACCGCGACCTCAACGGTACGGTTAAGGCTGACAAAGATGTGTGTGACCTCTTCCTTGAGGCGGCACAGTCTATTGACGTTCCGATAACAAAGGGCTGGGTTCCTCCGCTCGGCGGTGCACCGGATAACGCTGCGTTTGCTCAGGCAGGCTTCCGTTCAACAGGTATTACGGGACTTAATCATAAGCTTGAGGACTATTACCATACCCGCCGTGATACTTATGACAATATGAATCCCGAAGGACTTGCAAATTGCTATGCGGCAACCGTAAAGGCGCTTGAAATGTTTGATAACGGAGCAAAGCAGTAATGCTGCCAAAGGACCCGTTTATACTCTTCAGCGTGGTAAATACAAAGCTGCGCGATTACTATTCAAGCCTTGACTTGCTTTGCGAGGACCTCGGCGAAAGCAGGGAGGAAATTGAAAAGACGCTTTCCGCCGCAGGCTTTACCTATGACGAAAAAATGAATAGGTTTGTATAAAACAAAGCCCTGAATCATTTAGGCGAGGTGCGGTAACGAAGGATAGGTTTTGACTTTGTCCTTTTGTCCCTAAAAGCATTAAAAATTCCCTGCATACGCGAGTATGCAGGGAATTTTGTAATACATTTATGAACTAAAATTACTTTGTCAAAACTGCTTTGCATCCTAAAATCAGCAGATTTTTTGTCAGAA
>JAFYGD010000025.1 GCA_017543415.1 Eubacterium sp.
CAGGCAGGGGAGAGCTTGTTGATTTTGCTTCGCTGAAGGATTTGGCAGTCGGCTTTTCGGACGACGGATGCGGAGTTCAGGAAGAAAGCGATATGGAAAAAGCTATGAAAGAGTGTGCCTCACTCGGTAAGGTCATTTCCGCCCACTGCGAAGTAAACAGCCTTTTGAATGGCGGCTATATTCACGACGGCGAATACGCAAGGCTTCATAACCATAAAGGTATCTGCTCCGAAAGCGAGTGGGCGCAGATTGAGCGCGACTGTAAACTTGCGGAAAAAACGGGCTGCCGCTACCATGTCTGCCATATTTCAACCAAGGAAAGAGTGGAAATTATCCGAAAGGCAAAAGCCCGCGGCGTCAATGTAACCTGTGAAACCGCGCCGCATTATTTAACCCTTTGCGATATGGATTTGCAGGAGGATGGACGCTATAAAATGAATCCGCCGCTACGCAGCGCTGAAGACAGGCAGGCGCTCATTGACGGCGTGAAGGACGGAACGGTAGACGTTATCGCAACCGACCACGCGCCTCATTCAAAGGAAGAAAAAAGCAAGGGGCTTGCAGGCTCCGCAATGGGAATAGTCGGGCTTGAAACCGCTTTTCCCGTGCTTTATACAAAACTTGTGAAAAAAGGAATTATCAGCCTTGAAAAGCTTATATATATGATGTCCGTCAGACCGCGTGAAATCTTTTCGCTCGGCGGCGGTAAAATAGAGGTCGGCGAGGTTGCGGATTTAGCCCTGCTTGACCTTGATGCAAAACAAAAGGTTGAGCCGGAAAGGTTCCTGACCAAAGGACGCGCAACTCCGTTTGCGGGATGGGAGCTTTACGGCAGAAATATACTTACAATTTGTGAAGGAGAGGTAGTTTATGAAACCGTATAACAAAAAAATCATCCTTGAAAACGGTAAGGAATTTTACGGCTACGGCTTCGGCGCCGATAAAATAACCATTAATGAAATCGTTTTCAATACCTCTATGGTCGGCTATCAGGAAATTATATCCGACCCGTCGTATACAGACCAGATGGTATGTATGACCTATCCGCTTATCGGTAACTACGGCATCTGCGATGAGGACTTTGAAACCAAGGTGCCTACAATGGGCGGACTTATAGTCAGGGAATATAACGACCTCCCCTCAAACTTCCGTTATACCAAAACGCTTTCCGAGGTGCTTGACGAATATGATATTCCCGGAATTACGGGCGTGGATACAAGAATGATAACCCGCATTATCCGTGACGAAGGCAGCCAGAAGGTAATGCTTTGCGATGCGGATATGCCGTATAACAAAGCATACAATATGCTTCTTGAATACAAAATTCCTACCGATATGGTAAGCCGCGTTTCCTGTAAAAAGCGCTGGTATTCAAGAACTCCCAACCACCGCTTTGACGTTGTTGCCATTGACTGCGGAATTAAAATGAACATCGTTCGTAAGCTCAACGAAAAGGGCTGTAACGTTACCGTTGTACCATATAACATTACCGCTGAGGAAATTCTTGCAATGAAGCCCGACGGTCTGTTTTTGTCTAACGGTCCCGGCAACCCGGAGGACGTTCATGAGGTAATCAGCGTTGTTAAGGAGCTAAAGGGCAAGCTGCCGATTTTCGGTATCTGCCTCGGCCATCAGATGATATCCCTTGCCCTCGGTGCAAAAACCTTTAAAATGAAGTTCGGTCACCGCGGCGGCAACCATCCCGTTAAAAACTTAAAAACAGGCAAGCTTGAAATCACATCGCAAAACCACTCCTACGCGGTTGACGTTGACTCCCTTAAGGGAACCGAGCTTGAGCTTACGCATATCAACCTTCTTGATAATACGGCGGAGGGCGTAGCCTCCCCTGCAAACAAGCTGTTTTCGGTGCAGTACCATCCGGAAAGCGCTCCCGGTCCGCAGGACAGCGCGTACCTGTTTGATGAATTCATTGAATTAATGGAAAAGGAGGGTAAGAATAATGCCTAAGCGTACTGATATTAACAAAGTGCTTGTAATCGGCTCGGGTCCTATCGTTATAGGTCAGGCTGCCGAATTTGACTATTCGGGTACCCAGGCTTGCCTTGCTCTTCGTGAGGAGGGCTATGAGGTTGTGCTTATCAACTCCAACCCCGCAACCATTATGACCGATACCGATATTGCGGATAAGGTGTATATGGAACCGCTTACCCTTGAATATGTTGCAAGAATTATCCGCCACGAAAGACCTGACGCAATTCTTCCTTCTCTCGGCGGTCAGACAGGCCTTAACCTTGCGGTTCAGCTTGCGAAAAAAGGTGTTCTCCGCGAGTGCGACGTTGAAATTCTCGGCACCTCCTTTGAAGCCATTGAAAGAGCGGAGGACAGGGAAAAGTTCAAGGAGCTCTGCGAAACCCTCGGCGAGCCCGTGCTCCCGAGTGAAATCACCAACACCCTTGAGGACGGACTTCGCGCCGCAGAGGAAATCGGCTACCCCGTAGTGCTTCGCCCTGCGTTTACGCTCGGCGGAACGGGCGGCGGCTTTGCCGATAATGAGGAGGAGTGCAGAACCCTTCTTAAAAACGCGCTTGCGCTTTCGCCCGTACACCAGGTGCTTGTTGAAAAGTCAATTAAGGGCTATAAGGAAATTGAATACGAGGTAATGCGCGACGCTAACGATACGGCAATTA
>JAFYGD010000026.1 GCA_017543415.1 Eubacterium sp.
CCGATAACCTTTTACCGCGCGGATACAGAGCTTCCCGATATGGAAAACTATTCAATGGAAAACCGCACTTACCGTTTTTCAGAGCAGGAGCCGCTTTACCCCTTCGGTTACGGACTCAGCTACACAAGCTTTGAATTCAGCAATCCGAAGGTTGCCGAAGTAAATGAAAAAACGGTAAAATGTACGGTTGATGTTACCAACAGCGGTGATTATGACGGCGCCGTTAAGGTTCAGTGCTACGCGCATTATACCGACAGCAGAACCTCAACCCCGCGCCTTCAGCTCTGCGCGGTAAAGCCCGTTTACCTGAATAAAGGCGAAACAAAAACGGCAGAGCTTATAATTGACAGATACTGGCTTAAGGCAGTGCTTGAAACCGGTGAAAGAGTAAATCCCGACGGCGAAATAACTCTTTACATAGGCGACTGCCTTCCGGATGATAATAAAAACTACGCAAAACTCAAAATCTGAATCGGAGGAAAAGAAATGGCAAACAAATATGACATTAAAAAGCTTACCAGAGAAGCTGCGGCTGAGGGAGCAGTGCTTTTAAAGAACAACGGCTTACTCCCCCTTGAAGCAGGTACAAAGCTTTCTCTGTTTTCACGTGTTAATGAGCAGTGGATTTTCAGAGGCTACGGCTCCGGCGGAAGCGTAAGGTGTGAGGATAAGCGAAATCTTACCTTAGCAGTCAGAGAATGCAGCGAGCTGAAGCTTAACGAAGAGCTTGCTGATACTTACCACGCTTTCTGCAGTGAAAACCCGATTTGCGATGACGACAATCTTTTCTTCTATGACGAAATGGCAGTTACGGCTGAAATGGCTAAAAAGGCTGCTGAAAACAGCGACGCTGCCGTTGTTACAATAGGCAGGCGTTACGGTGAGGGTCACGAAGCGAAGGTAGGAAAAGGCAGTTATTATCTTACCGACAAAGAGATTGATATGCTCAAGGCGGTTTGCGGTGCTTTCAGTAAGGTTATAGTTATTATTAACTCCTGCGCTATTATAGATATGAGTGAATTTGAAGCACTTGGCGATAAAATCAGTGCAATACTTTACGTTTGGCTCGGCGGTATGGAAAGCGGCGACGCGGTTTGCGATATGCTTACCGGTAAGGTAAGCCCCGGCGGAAGGCTTGCGGACACAATCGCCAGGGATTATTCAGATTATCCGTCAAGCAAAAACTTCGGCGGATACGGCTTTAACAATTACGAAGAGGATATTTACGTAGGTTACAGATATTTTGAAAGCTTTGAAAGGGACAAAGTAGCTTATCCCTTCGGCTTTGGCTTAACATACACTGAATTTGAGTATTCGGATATATCGGTAAAAAGCACGGATAACGGATTTGATATTTCCGTTAAGGTTACAAATACCGGCAGCTTTTTTGCAAAGGAGACCATTCAGGTTTACCTTGAAAAGCCCTGCGCTAAGCTTGGCAATCCGGCAAGAGCGCTTGTTGCCTTTTCAAAAACACAAAAGCTTAATCCCGGCGAAAGCGAAACGCTCAATATGTTCGTTTCGGACTATGAGCTTACCTCTTATGACGATAGCGGCGTTACGGGTTATCCCTTTGCCTACGTTACCGAAGAGGGCGCATATAATTTTTACATAGGTAAAAACGTACGCGACGCACAAAAGGCGTTTACATATTATCAGGAAAAAACTGAGCTGTTTATTCAGCTTAGCCAGGCGGGCGCGCCGCAGCATAAATTTGATATTCTGTGCGCCGAGCAGGGTGAAAACGGAATTGCAAAAGGAAAACGCCCCGTTACCCTGCGCGAATACGACCTGCGCGACAGAATACTTGACAACCTTCCGAAAACAATTGAGCCCACCGGCGACAGAGGCATTAAGCTTCAGGACGTTAAGGACGGCAAAAATACCCTTGAAGAATTTGTTGCACAGCTTACTATTGATGAGCTTGATTTGCTGACGAGGGGCGACTTCCACTGTAAAGAGGATCGCAAGCCCTATGGCGGAGCAGGAGGCTTCGGCGGCGTTACGGATGAGCTAGTTGCAAAGGGCGTGCCGACCACGATAACCTGTGACGGACCTGCAGGCGTTACTCTTGAATATGAATCAACGCTTCTCCCCTGCGCAACACTTCTTGCCTGTACGTTTAACGAAAAGCTTGTTGAGGAGATTTACTGTGCAGTAGCAGAGGAGCTCAAGGAAAGAAAGGCAGACGTATACCTTGCCCCTGCGCTTAATATACACAGAAATCCGCTATGCGGACGCAACTTTGAATATTACAGCGAGGACCCGTTTGTTTCCGGAAAAATGGCTGCAGCAGCGGTCAGGGGCTCACAGAGCCTCGGCGGTTCTGCGTGTATAAAGCACTTCGCCTGCAACAACCAGGAATACAACCGCACGCGCAACGATTCGCGCCTTTCCGAAAGAGCGCTGCGTGAAATATACTTAAAAGGCTTTGAAATTGCCGTTAAGGAAAGCGCACCTAAAAACCTTATGACCTCATATAACCTCATTAACGGAGTTTGGGGACATTATAACTACGACCTTGTAACCGTGATTTTAAGGGGCGAATGGGGCTATCAGGGCAATGTAATGACAGACTGGTTCATTCAGCACTACGAAAGTCCTGATTTTGAAAACATATGTAATAATGCGTACAGAATAAGAGCGCAGGTTGATTTGTATATGCCCGGCTCCGAGTGGAGGGACAGATACGAACCTGACAAATCCATTGTTGAATCATATTACAGCAAAAACGGAATAACGCTCGGAGAGGTTCAGCGCTGCGCAATGAATATACTTAAAATGATTTTGGATATTAAATTTTGATACGGAGGTAAAACTATGCTGGATATTCTTAAAGCAAG
>JAFYGD010000027.1 GCA_017543415.1 Eubacterium sp.
ATATTTACGGCCACCAGTCTTTAACCGGTTCCATTTACCTTTCAACCACTAATGACAGTGGGTACAGAGACAGGTATAACGTAATTTTCGGCCACCACGTAATTAACGGTTCAATGTTCGGCGATTTGGATAAATATGAGGATATCAATTATTTCCTCAGCCACAGGGACGGCGTTTTACAGACTCCCGTAGGCAATTACGATTTAAGAGTGTTTGCATTTTTGAGAACAGACGCGTATGATAATATGGTTTATTACCTTGATTCAACAAGACGCGACTCTATTCCGCTCCTTATGGAGTACCTTTCAAAAAATGCATCAAACTACATTGATTTAAGCAGCAGTGACGTTAAAAAGGTTGTTGCACTTTCAACCTGCGACGATTTCGAAACTAACGGACGTGTTATAGTTTTTGCAAACGCAACGCACCGTACTCTTCCGCCGAAAAGCGGCGAGGAAGAGGAAGAAGAAGCCGTACCCGCATTTTCTACGGTCGGCAAGCTCGGCCATGAAACCGATACGGACCACTGGGCGCTTCTTAACCTTATCTGCGTTATTGCAACCCTGCTTACTCTTCTGCCTCTGTTCTTTACAAGAAGGAAGTACCATCAGTTAAGGTATGCCAAGGATTTAATTGAAGAATACGAAGAACCCGAAGAGGACGAGGATTCAGAAGAAACCGAAGAAAGCGAAGATGCTGAAGAGAATAAATATCAGAATCTGATAGATGACCTTAAGCACTTTATTAACAAGATGCGTACCGGCATATTACTTGAAATCATTGCGCTTATTGTTTCAGTGATTGCATTTATACGCACCGAGGATATGACTAAGCCTATCGTTATCCGCGATGAGTGGACATGGCTTATGATATTCATCTTCGCAGTATCGCTTTTAGTTGATGTACTCTTTGCAAGATACCGCGGCGAAAGACCGCCGGAAAAAGAAGACGAAGAAGTATAACGAATTAAAACAACCGCCGTTTTAAACAACGGGCGGTTGTTTTATTTTCTTCTGTTTGCGCACCGCCAATCAGCGGTGTACTTTTTTCATATGTTATGTTATAATGAATCCTATAAATAAACTTATTAGTTATTAAGGGTAAAATATGGTATTACTGTTAGTTGTTATTTACATTGTTTTTATATCGCTCGGCTTACCCGATTCCGTTTTCGGCGTTGCCTGGCCTGTGCTGCACAAAGAGCTCGGCATTGCAGAGAGCTTTGCTTCGGTTTACAGCATTATTGTCGGCATATGCACAAGCGGCGTCAGTGTTATTGCGGGAAAGGTTCTGAGAAAGTTCGGAACGGGCAGGGTAACGCTCGTTTCTGTTTTGCTGACTGTTATCGGGCTTTTCGGTATGAGTTTTGCGCCTAATATCATTGTAATGATGTGCTTTGCGGTTGTGCTCGGCTACGGCGCGGGAGTAATTGATACGGGGCTTAACAATTTCATATCTCTTCACTATAAGGCGCAGCATATGAACTGGCTTCACTGCTTCTGGGGCGTAGGCGTTACGCTCAGCCCCGTTATTATGTCGCACTTCCTTAAGGAAGGCAGCTCGTGGCGCTTCGGATACAGGACAATCGGAGCGCTTCAGGCAACGATACTGCTTATCGTTATCTGTTCGCTTCCGCTGTGGAAAAAGGTAGAAAGCAAGCCTTTGAGCCGTCAGGAAGAAGTCGGCAAAGCCGAAAAGACCTTTTTTGAAATCATAAAAGGAAAAGGCGTTATTCCGAGTATCCTTTCACTGTCCTTTTACTGCGCTATGGAGTTTATGATAGGAACGTGGGGCGCAACCTATCTTGTGCATATCTTTGCGCTTTCGCCTAGCGAAGCTTCAAAAACGGTTTCGCTTTATTTCGGCGGAATAATGCTCGGCAGGTTTATTTCGGGTTTCCTTTCAATGAGATTATCCGATAACGCGCTTATACGCCTCGGAACGGGAATAAGTATGGCGGGTATGTTCGTGCTTCTTTTACCTTTCGGACGTGCGTCCGTGTTCGGACTTTTGCTTATCGGCACAGGCTTCGGCCCGATTTTTCCGTCAACAATTCACGCCGTTCCTTCGCGCTTCGGAAAGGATTATTCGGCGGATATTATAGGCTTTCATATGTTCGGCGCATACGGCATAGGCTTTTCAATTCAGCTCATTTTCGGATATGTTGCAACTGCCACAACCTTCTTTATAACGCCGTTCGTTTTTATCGGCATTTCCGTTTGTATGCTCCTGTTCAGCGAAACCGCTATAAGAAAATTACAGAGTTAGATATGCTCGCGCCATATGCTTCAATCAGTAAGGCTGCAAGTAACTATTTACTCAGTCAATACTTAATATTTACGGATAAATATATTCTTGATTAACAAATCGGAAGTTACAGACAAATACAGTCCACCGGACTGTTCTCCCAATCGCGGCACATTCAGCGCCGCTCTTGGAGTTCGTTTCTCGTCCTACGCAGATATCAAAAAAACAACCATCCAAACGGATGGTTGCTTTTTTGGCGCCTACTGTAGGACTCGAACCTACGACCCTGCGGTTAACAGCCGCATGCTCTACCAACTGAGCTAAGTAGGCATAACTCAAATTTCGTGCTTACCTATAATAACAAATTATTATTTAATTGTCAACTGTTTTTTTGAAATAATTAGGGCGGGTTTTTAACCCGCCCGTTGTTTTGTCAGTTATTGTAAAGCTTGATTATCTTAACAGGGCACTTTTCTGCGCAGAGTCCGCATTCGGTACACTTTGAATAATCAATTTTTGCAATATTGTTTTCAAAAATTACTGCGTCGTTCGGGCAGTTGCGCTTACAAAGCGAACAGCCGATACATCCGGCAGTACAGGCGTTTTTAACGTCCTTGCCGCGCGCATGCGAAGAGCACTGAACGCGGTACTTGCTGTCAGCCGGAATAAGCTCAATAAGGTTATGCGGGCAAACCTTAAGGCATTTGCCGCATGCTATGCAAAGGCTTTCGTCAACAACAGCCTTTTTATCAATGATTCTGATTGCATTGTGGTCGCAAACCTTAACGCAGGAGCCGAAGCCAAGGCAGCCGTACTTACATGCGTAGGGGCTTGAGCCGGGCATTTTTGCAGCATAAACGCAGGAATCAATACCGTAGTAGTTATAATCGCTTTCACGCTTTTCGCAGGTGCCGTCGCATTTTACATAAGCAACCTTGCGCTCCATTTCGCCAACCTCTGCGCCCATGATTGCGACAATCTTTTCCGCAACGGGCTTACCGCCTACGGGGCAGGCGGTAACGGGAGCCTCGCCCTTGGCAATTGCTGCTGCAAGAGCGTCGCAGCCTGCAAATCCGCAGCCGCCGCAGTTGGAACCGGGAAGCTCCTCACGAACGGCTATCTCCTTTTCGTCAACCTCAACCTTAAAGGCTTTTTCAGCAACGGAAAGGATAATTCCTATAATCAGCGCTATTACTGCAAGAACAATAACAGCGGTAATAATTGCAGTTGTATTCATCCTCAGTCCTCCTTATTTCGGTAAAACGCCGAAGCCGTAGAAGGCTATGGACATCAGGCACGCGGTAAGAAGAACAGCGGGGGTTCCCTTGAATGCAGCGGGGAAATCGTTGTTTTCCGTCTTTTCGCGTATGCCTGCCATTATTACTATTGCAACGCAGAAGCCTACCGCCGTGCCGAAGCCGGAGATAGTGCTTGTAAGAATATCGTATTCCTTCTGAACGTTAGTGAGCGCAACGCCGAGCACTGCACAGTTTGTTGTAATCAGCGGAAGGTAAACGCCGAGCGCCTTGTAAAGCGGGGGAACAAACTTCTTGAGGAATAACTCAACAAGCTGAACAAGAAAGGCGATTACCATAATGAATACGATTGTCTTTAAATATGTAAGGTTATACTTTACAAGAACAAATTTATAAAGCGTTGCCGCAACTGCAGAGGCGATTGTAATTACAAAGATTACCGCGCCGCCCATACCTGCTGCGGTTTTGGTGCTTCTTGAAACGCCGAGGAACGGGCAAATGCCGAGGAACTGCGCAAGAACAACGTTGTTAATAAGCGCAGTTGAAATCAATACTAAAAAGAGTGTGCTTACCGTATTAGACATTATTCTTCGCCTCCTTTTCCTCAATTTCCTTCATCGGGCAGGTTGAACAGTCGCCGCCACAGCCGCCGTCGCCTTTAACGTGGCGGTTAGCACCCTTGAGCTTAAGCTTGTTCTGAACCGCACAGAGCATTGCAAGAACGAAGAACGCGCCGGGTGCCATAATGAATATTGCTATCGGCTCATAGCTCTTGGGCATAATCTGTAAATTGAATACCGTGCCGTTGCCGAGCAGCTCTCTTACCATACCTATTAAGGTAAGGCCTATTGTAAAGCCTATGCCTATACCCACGCCGTCAAATATTGAAAGCACGGGCTTGTTTTTGTTTGCGTAGGATTCCGCTCTGCCGAGGATAATGCAGTTAACAACAATCAGCGGAATGTAAATTCCGAGGCTGTCGTACAAATCCTTGACATATGCGTGCATTATCATTTCAATTACCGTTACGAAGGAAGCGATAATTGTAATGTAAACAGGAACGCGTACTGCGTCCGGAATAATCTTCCTGAGCAGCGAAATCATAAGGTTTGACATAATGAGAACTACCATTGTGGCAAGTCCCATGCCTATACCGTTTTTAGCGCTTGTGGTTACCGCAAGAGTGGGACACATACCGAGCATAAGCACGAAGGTGGGGTTCTCTTTAACGATACCGTTATAAAGTCTTTCAAGAATACCCTTCATATATCTCACTCTCCTTTCAGCGCGGTGTTGTAAAGGTTGACAGCCTCGTTAAGAGCCTGCGTTACCGCCGTTGTTGTAATGGTTGCGCCGCTGATTGCGTCAAATTCGTTGTTATCGCGGTTTGCGCCGGTTTTTGAAAAGGCAATCGGGCTGAGCGCCGAAAGTCCGGAAAACTGCGCCTGGAATTCAGGCTCGGTTGACCTTGCGCCTAAACCGGGGGTTTCGCTTGCGGCGGAAACAACCTTAAGGTTTACAATTTCGCCTTCGTTTGAAATGCCTACCGCAATCTGAACGTCGCCGCCGTAGCCGTTGGGGGAGGAAGCGTCAATAACGTAGCCGAGCTTTTCTCCGCCCTTCTTTGCTTCAAGAACGGCGTTGATTTTAACGTTTGCGCTTTCATCAGCGGGTGTGTATGCTTCAATTAGCGCTTTTTCGTTTTCAAGGTCCGCAATTTCGTCTGCGCCTTCGTAAGCCGCCATATAAGCCTCCTGCCTTGCAGCCTGCTCGGCGTTGGCAATCGGCTCCATTGTAACCTCATTTAAAACAGCGAGGATTGAAACGGAGATAAGCGCTACAACAAAAAGAACAATAATGTTTTTTGCCGCGCTTGATTTTTGTTTAGCCATTATTTTTTCTCCTCCTTTGCCGTTTTAATGATTTTAACCCTTTCACAGCCGAAGGGAAGAGGTACTGTTTTCTTTTCAATGAGCGGAACAAGAAGGTTGCCTATGATAATTGCATAGGAAACGCCCTCTGCGGTTGAGCCGAGCGTTCTGAAAAGCGCCGTAAGCAAACCGAGGATAAGAGCGAAAACAACCTTGCCCTTGTTTGTAATCGGGCTTGTAACATAGTCCGTTGCCATAAAGAACGCGCCGACAAGCAGACCGCCCGAAAGCGCCTGGGAAACAAGATACTGAGCTGTAACCTCATCGCCGGAAATAAGGCGGATGATTGCAATAATTGCAACCGTTGAAAGAATATATATACAGGGAATAACAGGAGATATAATCTTCTTGATAAGAAGATACGCCGCGCCGATTAAAATGCAAAGCGCGGAAACCTCGCCTATGCAGCCGCCGTGGTTGCCGAGGAAGAGCGTAAGCAAATCAACGCTGCCGCCGGCTTTCATCTCTGCAAGCGGGGTTGCGGAGGATACGCCGTCAACGGCAAAATTTGTCATCCTCTGGGTAAAGGAGATAACAAGGAAGCATCTTCCTGCAAGAGCGGGGTTCATAAAGTTCTGGCCGAGTCCGCCGAAAAGCATCTTTGCCGCAACAATACCGAAGGCGGAGCCTAAAACGGGCATCCACCAGGTAGCCGTGGGCGGAAGGTTAACAGCTATAATCAAGCCCGTTACAACTGCCGAAAAATCAAAAACGGTAATCGGCTTTTTAGTAATAAGCTCAAAAAGCGTTTCAAAAATAACGCAGCTTGCAACGCTTACAAGAATAAGCATTAACGCGTTGAGCCCGAATTTGTAAACGCCCCAGCCGAGGGTGGGAAGAAGGGCTATTGCAACGTCAAGCATAATTTTCTGCGTTGAGCTTTTATCTCTCACATGAGGTGAGACCGAAACATTATACATACTCTTCTCCTCCCTTCTACTTTTTGGCGTTCATTTCACGGACCTTGATTTTGCCGAGCTTGAACATCTGGGTAAGCGGAATTTTTGCCGGACAGCCGTAAGCGCAGCTTCCGCACTCAATACATTCCATACCGCCGAGCTTTGCGAACTCCTCAACGTCCTGCCTTTTCATTGCCTTGCCCATAAGCTGGGGAACAAGAAATTCGGGGCATGCACGAACGCAGCGTCCGCAGTGAATACAGTTGGTTTCCTTTGCGTCGGCAACCTCATCATGAAGGTAGCCGAGTATTGACGAGGAGGTCTTTACAACCGGAACGTCAAGGCTTCCGAGCGCAAAGCCCATCATCGGGCCGCCCGAAATAAACTTAACGGTTTCCTCCTTTGCGCCGCCTGCCTTTTCAAGCATGTAGGAGTGGCTTACTCCGAGCGGAACGTCAAAGTTTGCGGGAGAGTTAACCGCCTCGCCCGTAACGGTAAGAATATTGTGAATAAGGGGCATGCTTTTATATACCGCCTCATAAATTGCAAATACCGTGCCTACGTTATCAACAACGCAGCCCTTATCCGCAGGAAGCATTTTTGAGTTGATTCTGCGCCTTGTAACGGCGTAAATCAGCTGTCTTTCACCGCCCTGAGGGTATTTCGTTTTAAGGGTGCATACGTCAATTCTGTCGTCTATTCTTGCAAGCTCACTCATTGTTTTAATAGCTTCCGGCTTGTTGGCCTCAATGCCTATAACAGCCTTTGCGTTGGGCAGGAGCTTAAGCATAGCCTTAATGCCCATAATAATCTCTTCGGGCTTTTCAAGCATAAGACGGTAGTCAGAGGTGAGGTAAGGCTCGCACTCCGCGCCGTTGATGATTAAATAATCAATATCGTCCGCATTTTTCGGCGTAAGCTTTACAGCAGTGGGGAAGCCCGCGCCGCCGAGACCTACGATACCCGCGTTTCTGATTGCGTTTACGATATCGTCTTTTGACATGTCTTCAAGCTTGCGTTCCTCGCCGAAGCCGGGTGCAGGCTCGTCAAGACCGTCGTTTTCAATAACTATGCTTTCAACCTTGCTTCCGTTGATAACAAGGCGGGGCTCAACAGCCTTTACCGTACCCGAAACCGAGCTGAATATCGGTGCGCCGATAAATCCGCCCGCCTCGGCAATAAGCATGCCCTTAAGCACTCTGTCGCCCTTTTCAACAACGGGCTTTGACGGAGCGCCGAGGTTCTGGTTCATCGGAAAGACCATTTCAGCCTCAGGCTCAAGGGGTACAATCGGGCAGTCCTTGGCGTAATCCTTTCCGCCGAAGGGGTGCACGCCCCTTTTAAAGGTTTTTAAACTCATAATGTTATCCCTTTCCTGTAATTTTTACATTAACAGACCTATTCTAACATATACATAAAGAATAATCAATTTAAGTTAAAAAATTAACAATCTTTATTTTATATATATTATGTGGTATAATGGTTTATCATTTAATGTTTGTTTAACCTTAAGGCATTAGATTGTTTTCAGAGGTGAAAGCTATGCGTATTCTTATTGTTGAGGATGAATTCAAGCTTGCGGACGTTGTTGCGTCAAGGCTGAAGAAAGAGAATTACGAGGTTGATATTTCAACCGACGGCGAGGACGGACTTTATAATGCCGAAAGCGGCATTTACGATTTGATTATCCTTGACGTCATGCTGCCTAAAATGAACGGCTTTGAAATTCTTAAGGAGCTGCGCAGCGAAAAAATTGATACAAAGGTTATAATGCTTACCGCAAAGTCAATGCTTGAGGATAAGCTTGAAGGGCTTACGGGCGGCGCTAACGATTATGTAACAAAGCCGTTTCATATTGACGAGCTTGTTGCAAGGGTTAACGTTCAGTTAAGGCAGGACAGCAAAAACGCGCCTGCCGAATACATTGAGTTTGAGGATATACGCCTTAATACAAAAAATTCAAAGCTTACCTGCAGCGCAACCGGCGAGGAAATATCCGTAATCAACAAGGAGTTTCAGCTCCTTGAATACTTTATTTCAAACCCGAATCAGATTCTTTCAAAGGATATGATTTACGATAAGGTATGGGGCTACGATAACGAAATTGAAAGCAACAACCTTGAAGCATACCTTTCCTTTATCCGCAGAAAGCTTAAGGCTGTCGGTTCAAAGGTGAATATAAAAGCGGTCAGGGGAATGGGCTACAGAATGGAGATTGTTCAATGAAAAAACTGAAAAAACAGATTTTCCTTCTGGTATTTTTAATACTAACCGTTATTACAACAACGGTGTTCGGCGTTTACAACGCGCAGCTTTACAGTCAGCAGAAAAAAGCCGTTGAGCGCAGCCTTAATCAGACTATGAGAGTAGGCGTGGGCGGCTTTGATTTTATGATTAATATGCCCGACGAGCAGCCGAGAAAGATTGACGATTTCGGCAATATTATGTTTATGGACAGAACGGTTTATACCGTTGTTCTTGACTCGGATAATTCTGCCGCTTCGGTAATCAACCACGCAAACAACGGTGTGTCGGACAGCGATATTGCAGAGCTTGCCTCAAAGCTTATGCAGCGCGGCAGCGGGGTGCATATCGGCAGCCTGTATTTTTCGCGCTATTCATATAAATATGACCCGCAAAGCCTGATTACCATTGTTGATAATTCCACCGCAAACGAGTATTTAAGGCAGACCGCATGGTATTCAATTATTCTTTTTGTTCTGATAGAAATGCTGTTTGTAATGGTTGCAAAAACGCTTGCAAGCAAAATTTCAAAGCCCGTTGAGGACAGCTTTATAAAGCAGAAGCAGTTTATTGCGGACGCCTCGCACGAGCTTAAAACTCCGCTTGCGGTTATTATGGCAAGCTCAGACGCACTTGAAGCCAATCCTTCGGAAAGGAAATGGCTTGATAATATTAAAACCGAAAGTGACAGGATGAATAAGCTGATAGCAGACCTGCTTGACCTTGCAAAGAGCGAGGCGGTTGACGATAAATCTCAGTTTGCACCCGCCAACCTTTCAAAAATCGTTGAAAAAAGCGTGCTCACCTTTGAGGGCGTAATGTTTGAAAAGGGCGTGCTTTTAAGCGATGATATACAAGAGGGAATAGAACTTAACGTTAATGAATTTAAAATTCAGCAGCTTATGTCTATCCTGCTTGATAACGCCGTTAAGCACAGCGAAACGGGTAAGACGGTAAGCGTTACCCTTAAAAAAGAAAAGAATATTGTTCTTACCGTTACCAATGAGGGCGAGGGAATTCCAAAAGGGGAAGAGGAAAAGATATTTGAGCGCTTTTACCGCGCTGATGACAGCCGCAACAGGGCTGATAACCGCTACGGCTTAGGGCTTGCTATTGCAAAGAATATCTGCCAGAGCCATAACGCCCAAATCTCCGCTAAAAGCGAAAACGGCAAAACAACGTTTACAGTAATATTCAACATATAAAAAAGTGACTGAATTATTCAGTCACTTTTTTTCAATCTCATAAGCGGTGTGTCCTTTAGGATAGTCCTCAAGAGTACCTCTGACGGAATAACCGTTTTTTGTGAAAAAGTCAATGTTCCAGTCGCACGCATTACCTATAAAAAGATATGTGCCTTTTTCCTTTGCTTCGCGCTCAACCTGACTTAGCAGATACGAGCCGATACCCTTATTTCTGTAAAGCTCTTCTACCCATACGCCGTCAATGTCGGTGCTCATATCGGCATCAACCTCGGCAAGTACGGCAGCGATAATATTTCCGTCTGCGTCAACAAGCTTTCTGTTAAGCGGGATATCTTCATTACTGTTCGGAGGGATGAATCTATCACAGTACCGGTCAAGTCCTTCATCAACGGTTTTTGCGTCTTCGTCGCCTCCGGGTTTGACAGTGTAGCGTTTCTCCGCACTGTTGTTTTTCGGGGTATAGTCGGGAGCGTTTTTATCAAGCCGTTTTGCCATAGACCAGCCTGTATGTCCTTTCGGCAAATCGTGGTTAACCGTAAACACCTTAAAACCGTGTTTTTCATAAAGCGGTCTTGCCATAAAGTCCAGAGTTCCGAGACAAATGTAGTAACAGCCTTTTTCTTTTGAAATCTGTTCGGCGGCGCGTATCAGCATTGAGCCGATACCGTTGTGACGGTACTGTTCGTTTACCCAAAGCTGTGCCAGTACAGCCCTTCCCCATTTGTGAATGTTTACTATGCACCCGCCGATTACCTTGCCGTCCTCGTCCTCCACTTTATAGACAAACCGTTCTTCTTCGGTGCGGGGGACGGAAGGCGCCATAGAATCAGCATATTCGCTGAGCTTTTTTTCAATGAGTTCTTTTTCCTCATCCGTTAAAGGTTTAATTTCGTATTCAATCATATTACTTTCTCTTTTCGGGCAGTTCGGCGGCTACCGCGGGGATTAATTCGTTTAATAAATCTTTATTATCCGCGTCTGCCAAAAGCATTTCCTTTGCTCCATCGTACGGAAGTTCATACTGCGCGTCAGGCATAAGCTCAACGGCGGATTTAACGGGTTTAACCAAAAATCTGTTGTCATAAATTCCGCCTATAACCTTACCCTCATAGTAAATTATATATTCGCCCATCATAGCCCTGTAGGTAACCCCGTCAAGGTCCGAAAGCTGTTCCAAAATGTAGTTAAGATAATCTTTTGTTGAAGCCATATCATTCTCCTGTATATGAGTGTTCAACAGTTATATCTGCGGGTAACTCCTTTAGCCTGTCGCCGAAAAGAAGTGTTAAATCCCTTTTGATTTCGTCATTGTCCTTTTCGCTTTCAAACGGAACCACAACGTCAAAGGAAAGACGCTTTTCTCCGTCCTTTTCAATTATTCTCAAATCGTGAAAGCCGAGCCTTGAATCGTATTCGTTAATCAGCTCTGCCGTCTTTTCCCTGCAGTACATCAGCGTTTCGTCGCCCTGCACAACGGGGTCCATATGTATGCACATAACAACGCCGAGCTTTTCGGCAATCTCACGTTCGGCGCGGTCTATTTCATCGTGTATTTCAACTATATCCGCGTCTGCGGGTACCTCCGCATGGGCGGAGGCAATTATGTTTTCGGCGCCGTAGCTGTGAACAATCAAATCGTGAACGCCCGTTACAAGCGGAGCGGAAAGGATTATCCTTTCAAGCTCGTCGGTAAGCTCCTTTGAAGGCGGCTCTCCGAGCAGCGGACCTATAATTTCTTTAAGAATATCAATTCCCGAAATAAAAACGAATACCGCAACGCCAACGCCGATTATTCCGTCTGCAAGCGCGCTTTTGAATATTACCCATACCGCAAGCGCGGCTATCGTTGCAAGAGTTGAAAAGCAGTCGTTAATGCTGTCCTGCTTTACGGCTTTCAGGTTTATGTTGTCCGTAAGCCTGAAAAGTTTGTTGTTGAAATACGCCATCCAGAGCTTAACAAGGATAGCGGCAGCAAGCGCTGCAACGTACCATGGGCTGAAGGTTAAAGCCTTCGGGTGAAGAATTTTTATTACCGAGCTTTTTGCAAGCTCAAAGCCCATGATGAAAATTGAAAATGTAACAATAAGCGCTGAAATGTATTCAATCCTGCCGTGACCGAAGGGGTGCTCTCTGTCGCCCTCCTTTGAAGCAAGCAACGCGCCCGTAATTGTAACGGCGTTCGTTGCTCCGTCCGAAAGATTGTTTACCGCGTCGGCTGTAATTGCAACGGAGCCCGAAAGCGCACCTATAATGAATTTAACCGCGCATAGCAGAAGGTTACAGGAAAGCCCTGCAATACCGCTTAAAACGGAATAGCCCTCCCTTGTGCCGCCGAAACGGCTTTTTTTGTTGAACAGTTTTATAATCAATTCTGACAATTATATCACCTTAATACAAATGAAAGCACTGTGTAAACAACGCCCGAGCACAGCCACGCAACGCCGCATTGAAGAGCGACAATACCGAGCGCCCATTTAACGCCGAGCTCGCGTTTAACTGCGGCGATTGCAGCAACGCAGGGGGTGTAAAGTAAACAGAACACAAGCAGCGAAACGGCAGCCTTCGGAGTAATTGCCGCTGTAATTCCCGCGGTTCCTCCAAAGAGCACTGAAAGGGTTGAAACAACGCTTTCCTTCGCCATAAAGCCGGTAATAAGCGAGGTTGCGATTCTCCAGTCGCCGAAACCGAGAGGCCTGAATACCGGAGCAATCCATCCCGCTATAACGGCAAGTATGCTGTCCTTTGAATTGTTCACCATTTCAAGATGGAAGTTAAAAGTTCTTAAGAACCAGATTACAATAGATGCAATAAAGATTACCGTAAACGCCCTTGTTATAAAGTCCTTGGATTTTTCCCAGAGCAGCTGAAGAATATTCTTCGCGCTGGGCATACGGTAGTTCGGCAGCTCCATAACAAACGGAACGGCCTCGCCCTTAAACGCAGTCGCCTTTGAAACAACTGCGGTAAGTATTCCCATAATTATTCCGAAGGCGTAAAGAAATACCATTACAAGCGCGGAATGGTTTGGGAAGAAGGCAGAAGAAAACAGCGCATATATAGGCAGCTTTGCTGTGCAGCTCATAAACGGAATGAGCATTATTGTCATCTTTCTGTCACGCGCGGAGGGAAGGGTGCGGCTGCTCATAACGCCCGGAACGGAACAGCCGAAGCCTATCAGCATAGGTACTATACTCCGTCCCGAAAGTCCGATTTTCCTCAGCGGTTTGTCCATAACAAAGGCAATTCTTGCCATATATCCCGTATCCTCAAGCAGCGAAAGGAAGAAGAACAGAATAACGATAATCGGAATAAAGCTCAAAACGCTGCCTACTCCGCCGAAAATACCGTCAATTATAAGCGAGCGCACAAGCTCGTTCGTATGCCATGCGGTAAGGTTTGCATCAACAGCCTGTGACAGGGCGTTGATACCCTGCTCAAGAATATCCTGAAGGAATTTACCGAAAACGCCGAAGGTCAGCCAGAAAATAAGACCTATTATTACAATAAAGGACGGAAGCGCGGTATATTTGCCCGTAAGAACGGAGTCAATTTTTCTGCTGCGCTCACGCTCTCTGCTCTCCTTCGGCTTGATTACACATTGCTCAACGAGCTTCTGAATGAATGAAAAGCGCATGTCCGCAATAGCGGCGGCACGGTCAAGCCCGCGTTCATCCTCCATCTGAGTGATAATATGCTCAACGAATTCCTCTTCGTTTTCGTCAAGCTTAAGCGCGGCGCTTATGCGTTCGTCGCCCTCAACAAGCTTTGTTGCCGCAAAGCGAACGGGTATGCCCGCGTCAAGCGCGTGGTCTTCAATAAGGTGCATTATTCCGTGAAGGCAGCGGTGTACCGCGCCGTTGTGGTCGGTTTCATCGCAGAAATCGTAGCGCCTCGGCTTTTCCTGATATTTCGCAATATGCACCGCGTGCTTTACAAGCTCCTTAACGCCTTCGTTTTTGGATGCCGAAATGGGAACAACGGGTATTCCGAGAGCGTCCTCCATTTCGTTTATAAGTACGGAGCCGCCGTTTCCCCTTACCTCGTCCATCATATTAAGGGCAAGCACCATGGGTATTTCAAGCTCCATCAGCTGCATTGTAAGGTAAAGGTTTCTTTCAATAGCGGTTGCGTCAACGATGTTGATTATTGCTTTGGGCTTTTCGTTTAATATGTACTGCCTTGAAACTATTTCCTCGTTGGTATAGGGCGAAAGGGAATAAATACCGGGAAGGTCAACAACCTCCGTGTTGTCAAAGTTTTTAATTGAACCGCTCTTTCTGTCAACCGTAACTCCGGGGAAGTTGCCTATGTGCTGGTTTGAGCCCGTTAGCTGATTGAAAAGCGTCGTCTTTCCGCAGTTCTGGTTTCCCGCAAGGGCAAAGCTTAAAACGGTACCCTCGGGCAGCGGGTTTTCCTCCGCCTTTACGTGGTACTTTCCTTCCTCGCCGAGTCCGGGGTGGGCAAGCCTCGGCTTTGGCTTTGAGCTTTCCTTTTCGGAAGCGCGGGGAATTTTTTTAACCTCAATATTTTCCGCGTCTGCGTTTCTCAGCGTAAGCTCGTAACCGTGAATACGGTATTCCGCAGGGTCGCCCATAGGCGCAAATTTAACAAGCGTAATCTCCGCTCCCGGTATTACGCCCATGTCAAGAAAGTGCTGCCTTAACGCGCCTTCGCCGCCAACGCTTTCAATTATTCCCGTCTGATTGATTTCAAGTTTGTTTAATTTCATTTTCATATCCGTTGCTTAATAGTATTCTGTGTTTCTGAATATTATAACATAAAAATAACCGCCCTGTCAAAAGGCGGTTATTTAAAATATCAGTTACCGTGATGGCAGTCAGCCGAGTGCGGACAGTTTGCACATTTTTGACCGCAGGCTCCTATGCCGTTCTTCTTATCCTTCACGATTCTTCGTATTGCAAGGAAAACGACAAGCCCTATAACTGCTATTGTCAAAATGGTTATAACAATATTCGGCATTTCATCATCTCCTTATATAATTTGAATTATTTTTTGTTTACTGTCAAATGGTTTTCGTTATATTTGTTTTTGCGTACAAGCATATAGCAAATAAACGCAAATGCTGCAATCGCTGCAATAATGCCGATAATATGGTTTTTAATATCGCCTGTGAACAGACAACCGAACTGGTATACAATAAGCGATATAAGATATGCAAAGCCGCACTGATAACCGATTGCAAACCAGGTCCATTTTGCATTGTTCATTTCTCTTTTGATTGCACCGATTGCTGCGAAGCACGGAGCGCAAAGAAGGTTGAAAATAAGGTATGAATAACCTGCAAGAGCGCCGTGACCGCCGCTGAAGGAATTGAAATCTGCTGCAAGATTTTTCCAGATTTCGTCTCCGTTTTCCGCAAGCTCGCCGCCGAAGTGGTAGAGCTCGCCGAAGGTTCCTACAACGTTTTCCTTTGCAATAAGGCCCGTAACGGCGGCAACAGCCGTTTTCCAGCTGCCCCAGCCGAGCGGAATAAAGAGCCATGCAAAAAGATTGCCGATTTTAGCCATGAGCGAATTGTCAATATCTTCAATCATACCGAACTTTCCGCCCTCAACGCCGAACGCAAGAAGGAACCATACAACGATTGTTGAAAGAAGAATAACCGTTCCCGCTTTCTTGATGAACGACCAGCCGCGCTCCCATGTTGAGCGGAGAACCGTTCCTACCGTGGGAAGGTGATATGCGGGAAGCTCCATAACAAACGGAGCGGGGTCTCCCGAAAATCTCTTTGTTTTCTTGAGCATAATTCCCGATACGATAATTGCCGCAACGC
This sequence comes from Eubacterium sp., assembly GCA_017543415.1. Lineage (GTDB taxonomy): Bacteria > Bacillota > Clostridia > Oscillospirales > Acutalibacteraceae > Eubacterium_R. Next base: position 15,577 of record JAFYGD010000027.1, read on the forward strand.
CGATAAAGTATGCAGACGCCGCAACAAGTCCGCTTCCGCCGAAAAGCGCGCCCGCAATAAGACCGATAATAGGCAGCTTTGCGGAGCAGGGAACAAAGGTTGTTGTCATAATTGTCATACGGCGGTCACGCTCGTTTTCAATAGTACGTGACGCCATAACGCCGGGAATACCGCAGCCGGAGCCTATAAGCATCGGTATAAAGGATTTACCCGAAAGTCCGAAGTGGCGGAAAATTCTGTCCATAACGAACGCAACGCGCGCCATATAGCCGCAGCCTTCAAGGAAAGCGAGCATAACAAAAAGAACAAGAATTTGCGGAACAAAGCCGAGTACCGCGCCGACGCCGCCTACTATACCGTCGTTAATAAGTCCGAAAAGCCATTCGGGAACTCTGCCTTCAAGGAGTTTGCTTACAAGACCCGGTATCCATTCGCCGAAGAGCACTTCGTTTGTCCAGTCGGTTGCACCCGAGCCTACGGTTTTCATTGCTATGTAGTAAACAAGGAACATTACAACCGCAAATATCGGCAATCCCCAGATACGGCTTGTAACAACCTTGTCAATTTTATCGCTTGTTGAAAGCTTGCCCTTGTTTGCTTTTATGTAGCAGGACTTGATAATTGAGCCTATGTATATATATCTTTCGTTTGTAATTATTGATTCAGCGTCATCGTCAAGCTCATCCTCTGCAGCCTTAATATCCTCTGCAATATGCTCAAGGTCAGCTTTGCTTATTTTCAGCTTTTCAATAACCTTTTCGTCGCTTTCAAAAAGCTTGATAGCATACCATCTCTGCTGTTCTTTCGGCATATCGTGAAGCAGTCTTTCCTCAATGTGAGCAAGCGCGTGTTCAACAACGCCGCTGAAGGAGTGCTGCGGTACGGTAGCTTCACCCGAAGCGGCTTTAATAGCAGTTTCGGCAGCCTCATCAATGCCCGTGCCTTTGAGCGCAGAAATTTCAATTACGTTGCAGGCAAGCTGACGTGAAAGCTCTGCAGTGTCAATTTTATCGCCGTTCTTTTTTACAACGTCCATCATGTTGATTGCAACAACAACGGGAATACCAAGCTCAACAAGCTGGGTTGTAAGGTAAAGGTTTCTTTCAAGGTTTGTACCGTCAACAATATTAATAATAGCGTCCGGCTTTTCATCAATAAGGTAATCCCTTGCAACCACCTCTTCAATAGTGTAGGGTGAAAGCGAGTAAATACCCGGAAGGTCGGTAATGGTTACGTCGCTGTGCTTTTTCAGCTTACCCTCTTTCTTTTCTACCGTAACGCCGGGCCAGTTACCTACGTACTGGTTTGCGCCCGTAAGCGCGTTAAACAGGGTTGTTTTGCCGCTGTTCGGGTTACCGGCAAGTGCAATTTTTATGCTCATATTATCTCCTCTCCAAGTTAGCGAACGCTAACTTTTGCGTTAAATTTTTTTATTCTACCTCAATAAGTTCGGCGTCGCCCTTGCGGATTGAAAGCTCGTAATCCCTTACGGTGATTTCAACAGGGTCGCCGAGCGGAGCTACCTTGCGAACATAAATTTCAACTCCCTTGGTAATTCCCATATCCATAATTCTGCGCTTGAGCGCGCCTTCGCCGTGGATACGCTTTACCTTACAGGTGTTGCCGATTTTTACGTCTTTAAGTGTCATTTTTATTCCCCCTAAACATATATTTTCATTGCCATTTCTTTGCTGATAGCAATGCGTGATTCTTTAACCTTAACAATAATGTTTCCGTTTTGCTCTGTAATCACGGTTACCGTATCGCCAACGATAAAGCCGAGATTTTCAAGATGCTTTTTTACTTCGGGCTTGCCGGAAATCCTTTTGATAATGCCGTTTTTACCGTCGCCCAGAACACTAATTGGTATCATAACAGCCTCCTTGGTTAGTTATTGCTAACCAAATATATTATAGTTAGCAAACGCTAACTTGTCAAGCGCTTTTTTTATTTTCTTGAAAAAAGCTTTTATATATGTTAAGATATTGCTAACCGAGGTGATATAATGGATAACAGAGAATCTGCAGAAATGTATCTTGAATCAATTTATGTTTTATCCTTGAAATCGGATACGGTAAGAAGAATTGATATCAGTAAATATATGGGTTATGCAAAGCCTTCCGTAACGCGCGGCATAAGCCTTCTTGAAGAACGCGGTCTTGTAAGCGTTGACGAAAGCGGCAATCTTTTACTTACAAAAGAGGGTAAAAAGGAAGCGCAGCAGATTTACGAAAGGCATACGGTTTTAACAAATATGTTTGTTAAGCTCGGCGTAGATGAAAAAACTGCGGCACAGGACGCCTGCAGAATTGAGCATTATATAAGTAATAAAACCTTTAACGCGATTAAAAGGCATATGAAAAAATACGAATAAAAAAGAGAGGTTCTAAAACCTCTCTTTTGTTTTATTTGCTTTTCGGGTCGCAGGTAACGCGAACTCCGATTTTTTTGAGTACGGAGGAATCAACCTCGGTTAGCATAACGGTTGCGTGCATTTCCGTATTCTTAAGGTTCTGAAGCTGGGCAAGCGCCGCAGCCGCGTTTTCGTCCGTAACGGCTGAAATTGAAAGCGCAAGCAGAGTTTCGTCTGTATGGAGCCTCGGGTTTTTATTGCCGAGGTAGTTAACCTTCAGTTTCTGAACGGGGCGTATAACCTCGGGGTTTACAAGATGAATTGCGTCGTCAATGCCTGCAAGGTGCTTAAGCGCGTTTAAAAGCATTGCCGAGGAGCAGCCGAGCAGGTCTGTTGTTCTGCCTGTAATTACGGTTCCGTCGTTAAGCTCCAGTGCAGCTGAGGGACTGCAGGTTGCCTTTTCCTTTTCTCTTGCGGCAACCGTGCATTTTCTGTAATCGGGGCTTATTCCCGCCTGGTTCATTAAAAGCTCAAGCTTGTATATTTCATCGCTGTTCTTTGCTCTTTTTGTGTTCTTTGCG